>NZ_JBEZKI010000049.1:0-80202 GCF_040651615.1 Streptomyces sp. NPDC048417
GAGGTGACCGCGAACCGCGAGGTCCACAAGAGGGTCGATCACCCGTCGGTGGGCCCGGTCACGGTGGACTGCGATGTCCTGACCGACGGCGACACCGAGCTCAAGATTGTCATCATGACCGCCGCGCCGGGCAGCGAGGACGAGACCAAACTCCAGCTCACCACCGTCGTCGGCCCACCGGCCGGCACGCGCAACTGATCCGCCCCGCCCATCGGCCGACCGACGGCTCACGGTCCCCTGTCAATCGCTTGCGTCGTGGGAACCTAATCAGTTCTGGGAGTCGGCCATCCGGCAGACTCCTGGTGGTAGCCGAGCGGCAGATGAGCACTCTGGTTTCCCGGACTCTTGAGTCCTGTTGAAAGACCGTGCCTCTGCCGTTGGACCCGGAGAGTTGATCGCTGCTGGGATGTCGTGCCCGCCACCGATGACCGGCGTGAGCACTGCTTGATTAGGTCGCTGATGGTTCTCCGGCAGGCTGCTGAAGGTGATCGGCATCGAGAGCGGGAGGACGCGGTCTGGGGCGAGGGGGCGAGTCTGGCGACAGGGGCGGACTTGATGCTCGTCGGACAGTACCTGGCCAATCTCCGCAGGAAGGGCGGCCTCGGCAAGGATCCCGAGCGTGCCGCGGCCCGCGCCGCCCAGCTCGCGGCGATCGACCCCGACTGGAACTGCCCCTGGCCGCTGGACTGGCAACGCCACCACCGCGTCCTCGCCGACCTCGCCGCCGACGAACCCCACGGCCACCTGCCCGACATCCAACCCGGGGTGACCTTCGACGGCGACGACCTCGGCACATGGCTCCGCCGCCAACGCCACAACTGGACGCAGCTCTCCGAAGAACAACAGCAGCGGTTGTCAGCGCTGGGAGTAACACCCGCCGAGCAGCCCGCACCGGCCCCGGCGGCCGGGCAGACGAAGGGCCCGAGCAAGGCGCAGCAGGCGTTCCAGCGCGGCCTGGTGGCCCTCGCGCAGTACATCGCCCGCGAGGGCCACCATCGCGTCCCCAGGAGCCACACAGAGGAGATCACGATGAAGGGCGAGACCACGCCGGTCCGGCTGGGCGTGTTTATCAGTAACACCAAACAGCGGCGGGACAAGCTGAGTGACCCGCAACGCGCCGCACTACGAGAACTCGGCATCGAATGGGCGTGACACCGCCACCATCCGCTTGTTGAGCCGGACCGCGCGAGGCCCCGGGACACGATGGTCCCGGGGTTTTCTGCTGCCAGTTGCCACTCGGGGAGCGGTCCCGTGCAACGTGCGACCGGGCACGGGACCGCCAAGCCCCGCCGTCCTGCTGCGCGAACTCAAGCACCGCGGCACCCTGGCGGCCGTCGCCGCTGCCTTGTCCTACGCCCCCTCATCGGTCTCCCAGCAGCTCTCCCAGCTGGAGGCCGAAGTCGGCGTTCCGCTGCTGACTGCTCGTACCATTCGACCAGTGGGAGCTACGCGGGCTCGGGAACCGAGCTCGGACTTGCTGCCAAGTCCGGAAGAGCCTGTTCGGCCCAGATGATTTTTCCCGCCGTGGTGTAGCGGGTGCCCCACCGCCGGGCGAGCTGCGCGATGAGGAAGAGGCCGCGGCCCCCTTCATCGGTAGTACGGGCGTGGCGCAGGCGGGGCGAGGTACTGCTGCCGTCGAACACCTCACAGATCAAGGCCTCGTTCCGGATCAGGCGCAGCCGGATGGGCTCCAACCCGTAGCGGATGGCGTTGGTGACCAGTTCGCTGACGACCAGTTCAGTGGTGAAGGCCAGCTCCTCCAGACCCCAGTCGGCGAGCCGACGGGTCGCGAGGTCGCGGGCGCTCGCGACGACGGCCGGGTCGCAGGCCAGCTCCCAGGAGGCGACCTGGCCCGCGTCCAGGCCGTGCGTGCGGGCGAGGAGAAGGGCGGCGTCGTCGGACGGCGGACCGGTCAGCAGAGTGCCGATCACGTTCTCGCAGACGTCCTCCAGCCTGGGGGCCGGGCGGGCCAGGGCTTGGGCGAGGCTGGTCAGCCCGACGTCGACATCCCGTTTCTTCCCCTCGATGAGGCCGTTGGTGAACAGGGCCAGCATGGTGCCGTCGGGCAGTTCCAGCTCGGTGGATTCGAAGGGGAGGAGACCGAGGCCGAGCGGCGGCCCGATCGGCAGGTCGGGGAAGGTGACTGTGCCGTCGGCGGTGACGATGGCGGGCGGGAGGTGGCCGGCCCGGGCCAGCGTGCACCGCCGGGTGATCGGGTCGTAGACGGCGTACAGGCAGGTCGCCCCCAGCACGGAGGTGGCCACCGCCTGCTGCTCGTCGTCGGCCACCGAGTCTGCGTCCTCCTGCTCCACCAGGCTGATGACCAGGTCGTCCACGTGGGCCAACAGCTCGTCGGGAGGGAGGTCCAGGTCGGCCAGCGTACGGACGGCGGTGCGCAGGCGGCCCATGGTGGCGGCGGCGTGTGTGCCGTACCCGACCACGTCGCCGACGACCAGTGCAACCCGGGCCCCGGACAGCGGGATCACGTCGAACCAGTCGCCGCCCACCGCGTGCGGGGCCTCCGCCGGGAGGTAGCGCGAGGCGACCTCCAGCACGGGCCCCGGGGCCAGCCCGCGCGGCAGGAGGCTGCGCTGCAGAGCCAGGGCCGCCTTGTGTTCCCGGGTGAAGCGGCGGGCGTTGTCCAGGCATACCGCGGCCCGGGCGACGAGTTCCTCGGCCAGGCTCACGTCCTCCTGGTCGAATGGATTCGGGCTCCGGAAGCGCAGGAAGGTCGCCACGCCGAGGCGGACGCCGCGCGCCTGCACCGGAGTGACCAGGACCGACTGGATGCCGGGGGTGCGGACCGTGGCCGCACGGGACGGGTCCTCGGCCATCCAGACGCTGGAGGAGAGATCCGCGAGCGATTCCACCACGGGCACGCCGTCATCAAGGCAGCGGGCAGAGGACGGGGTGGGCAGGCGGTGGAGGACGTCCCCGACTTCCGCGGCCGTCCCGGGGCACTCGTCACGGATCGACTGCTGCCCCGCGCGGCGCAGGATGGCAGTGCCGCCGACCGGCCCCGGAGGAGGTTCCTCCCCGTGCAGGACCGCCTCCAGCAGGTCGACGGCGACGACGTCGGCGAACCGCGGCACCGCGACCTCAGCGAGTTCCTGTGCGGTCCGTTCCACGTCGAGCGTGCTGCCGATGTGCGCGCTGGCCTCGGTCAGCAGGGCCAGGCGCTCTCGTGCCCGCCACCGCTCGGTGTTGTCCACGGCCATGATCCACACGCCCAGAACTTGGCCAGCCGAGTCCTCAAGACGGAAGATGCACTCCCACAACACGTGCCGCCGGGTCGGGTCCGCCGGAGAGGGCACGAAGAATTCGACGTTGAGCGCCGGAGTGCCTGTCTCCAGGACACGCCGAAATTGCAGCTCCTGGAACTTGGCGGCCTCGAGCGGCAGCACCTCCGCCACCGTTCGCCCCAGCCGTCGCTCGCGGGGCACCGCACCGCCGTAGGTCAGCACGTCGTTCACCCAGACCCATCGCAGGTCCGTATCCAGCACTGCCACACCGACCGGCGAGTGCGCGAGCAGCGGCTCGAACATCATCCGGCTCAGCTCTGAGCCCGGCGTCCCCTGCTCACCCAGGGCCAGCACCGCCCACCCCTTACGACCAACCGGATCCAGCAATGGAAAGACCCGCACCGCCAGTCTCAGCCGCCGCCTGTCGCGGTGCCGCACAGCCACCACACCGTCCCAGTCACCCCGAGCGCGGCACTGCTCGACCACGTCGAGTGCTGTCGCCCGGTCCCCGGACCTGTCCAGCAGACTCACGGCAGGCCGGTTCACGATCTCCTCACGCGAGTAGCCGATCAGCCGTTCCGCTGCCCGGCTCCAGCCGGTGACCACTCCCTGAGCGTCCAGCGTCGCCACGGCCATCTGCGCCATGTCGAAAAGCCGCGCCGCCCCGTCGGCCATGGCATCCTCCGGGATCATCATCGTCGACCCGTTCCACCCTCCCGGCCTCCCGCGTATCCTGCCGTCCACCTCCAGGATGCACCGAATCCGTGATCGGGACACGGTCGTGACTCCACACTTCTTCGCCTACTGATCGTGCCCGGCCGTGATCGGGAGCGTCATGAGGGTGGCCTGGACGGCGTCAGTGACAGAAGATGTCCGTCATGCGATATGCCGGGTCGTCCAGCTGGCAGGTCCGAAGCGGGACCTCGCGGGAGCTCGTGATCGGATTGTTCGTGCGCGATGCGGCTGCTCTGGTTCCGCGCACCGACATTGAGGTGCCCCCGCCGATGCCGGCAGTTGAAGTGCGGGCGAGCCTTGCCCGGTTGACAGTCCCGGAAGCATCGGTGCAGTGGGCCCGGTGGTGGAACGGGGAATTACTGACTTCGGCGTATTAGGGTCCGTCCCGTCTATCGAGAGCGAGCCCCGTCCCGGCGAGGAATCCGCCGAGGATGCCATGCCGGTACTGCAGCGCCTTGAGCCGCCTGCGGAGCAGAGTCTCCAACTCGCTCAGGGTGCGGGCAGCCAGGTTGGCCAGGCTCCGCTTGATGTGCGCCCACAGGCCCTCCACCGGGTTGAGGTCGGGCGCATACCCGGGCAGCAGGATGACGGTCAGCCAGTCCCGCTCGGCAACGAGTGCCTTCATCGTCTTGGAGATGTGGGTGCTCAGCCGGTCCCACACCACGATCAGCGGGGCCTTCAGCAGTTGGTGGGCGCCGTCCAGCAGGCGGATGTAGTCCGTCTCGCCCAGCGAGCGACGCTCGCCCTTGCGGCCGGTATGCCGACGCAGCCGGTAGCACAAACGGGCGGGCAGGCCCGGCCGGAAGCACAGCAGCCCGGCCACCGAGAGCCGTCCCCGGCTGCGGCCGGAGACCTTGCCCCCCGGGGTAATGCCGCGCCGGCCCCAGGTGCGGCCCTTGGGCGGACGGCCGGTCACACCCGCTTCGTCCTCGAAGCAGATGAACGCGCCGGTCGCCGCCCTAAGGGTTTTACCTCCCGCCAGGTCGCCTCCCGCCATGCGGTGATCGCGTCCTCGTCGCGTTCGGTGGCGGGCCGGGCGGGCACCTGCACGCTGTAGCCCATCCGGTGCAGCAGCCGAGTGACCCCGGAGACGCTGTAGGAGATGTGGAACTCCCGCCCGATCAGCGTGCGTACCCTTGCCGCGGTCCACACCTGGTCGTCCACCCATCCGTGCGCGGCCGGCCCCTCCTCCAGCCACATCGCGAGCTTGGCCTGCAGGTGGAGACCGAGCTGCGATCTCTCGCTTTCATGTCAGTGCGTAACCTGCAGACCTCTCAGCATGACAGTGGACAAGCCCTGTTCTCTCACTGCCACAACAGTGAGCACGAATGGCAGAACCCCATCCTGACCTGCACCTCAGCCCAGTCCAGAGCAGAACTGCCACTGTCACTCACCCCAATGACACGAAACCGAGAGATCGCACACGATCCGGTTCACCACCACGCTCTGACTCTTCAAGGACCTCGAAGGGCTGACGGACTCGGACTGACGCATCCCGCCGGCGGGTCCCCTCGGGCGGGAAGTCACCGCGGGGTGTTCCCACCCGAGGAGAGAGGCTCACAGCCCGGAACCGCCCGTCGCGTCGATCACCTGGCCGGTCACCCAGCGTGCGTCGTCGGAAGCGAGGAAGGCCACGATGTCAGCCACGTCTTCCGGCTGCCCGACCCGGCCCAGCGCGGTCAGGGACGCCGCGTGGGCTTCGGCCTGCGGATTGCCGCGTAGCCAGCTTGCGTTGACGTCCGTGTCGATGACGCCGGGCGCCACCGAGTTCGCGGTAATGCCTCGGGGCCCCAGTTCCTTGGCGAGGTTGAGGGTGAAGGTGTCGAGCGCGCCCTTGGTGGCGCCGTAGGCGATGAACTCTGGCATGGCGAGGCGAGCCGTGACGCTGGAGATGTTGATGATCCGACCTCCGTCGCGCAGCCGCTCCAGCCCTTGCTGAACGATGAAGAACGGTGCGCGGACGTTCACGGCGAAGACCTCGTCGAAGCTGTCCTCGGTCAGCGACGCCAGATCAGAGCTGCGGCCGATGCCGGCGTTGTTGACGATGATGTCGACGGCTCCGCCAGGGGTGTATTCGGCGGCATGGGAGTCGAAAGCCGCCCACAGGGAGGCCGCGTCACCGTGCCGCCCCAGCTCCGCGTGCAGGGCGAAGGCCCGGCCGCCGTCCTTGCGGATGCGTTCAACGACCTCGTTCGCCGCTGTCTCCTCGCGGGCGTAGGCGACGGCGATGGTGGCGCCGTCCCGGCCGAGACGTTGCGCCACGGCCCGGCCTATGCCGCGGCTGCCGCCGGTGACCAGTGCGATCTTTCCCTCAAGCGTGCGTGTTCCCATAGCTATTAGCCGCTCCTCACTTTATTGATCGATCTCTTACCGGCACCCCAAGCCCCGGCCGCGCCTGGCGGTTCAACCCGTGAGGGTGTTGAGCCAGCCGGTCAGCAGACGGTTGATCTCCTCGGGGCGTTCCTGCTGGATCCAGTGGCCGCAGCCCTCTACGAGGTGGGAGGCGGTCAGGCCGGGGAGGGTGGTGGGGAAGGCGTCGATAGCGTCGGACATCCAGGTGGTGGAGGCGTCCAGGGCGCCGCCGATGAACAGGGACGGCTGCTTGATCGGGGCTCCGCGGTGGGGGGCGAGGTCCTCCCAGTCGCGGTCCACGTTGCGGTAGCGGTTGAGGGCGCCCGTCAGGCCCGTGCGCTCGAACTCTCCGGCGTAGACGTCGAGGTCGTCTTCGGTCAGCCAGGCCGGGAGGATGCCGGCGGGAAAGCGGTCACGCAGCTGGCCGCCGTGGGCGACGAAGTGCGGGTCGGGCTCGCCCTGGGCGGGCATGGTGTCGGCGGACAGGGCGGCGTAGAAGCCCGCGAGCCAGCCCCGCACGTCAGGCTCGATCTCCGTCTCGGCGCGGCCGGGCTCCTGGAAGTAGGAGACGTAGAACTCCTGCTCGGGGCCGCCGATCTGGCCGAAGATGTCGGTGGGGCGGGGGCCGCCGGGTGGCGCGTACGGGACGCTCAGCAGGGCGACGGCCCGGAAGACCTCGGGGTGGAGCAGGGCGGAGGTGGCGGCGATGTTGGAGCCCCAGTCGTGGCCGACGACCACCGCGTTCTCCTCGCCGAGGGCGTGCACGAGGGCGACGTTGTCCTCCACCAGGTCCAGCATCCGGTAGGCGTCGGTCTGCGCAGGCTTGGAGGAGCGGCCGTAGCCGCGCACGTCGAGCGCCACCGCCCGGTAGCCGGCCGCGGCGAGGGCCGGGAGTTGGAGGCGCCAGGAGTACCAGGACTCGGGGAAGCCGTGCACGAGCAGGACCAGCGGGCCGGTGCCCTGCTCGACCAGGTGCAGGCGCCCGGCCGGGGTCTCGACGGTGCGGTGGCGGAGTGCGGCGGACGGCTCGGGTTGCATGGGGTCTTCTCTCGGTTCTCGGGTGGACGCAGGTACGCATCGATCATGCGGCGCAGCGACCGTCCACCGCGATTATCCTTGCCAATCTGGCAAACTTGCAGGACAGGATGGTGGAGTGGCACGTCCGGAAGGGGGCAGAGCGGGTGACAGGCGACGACGTGGCCGACGCGCTGGCGGCGATGGGCCCCCGGCTGCGGGCCGCACGCGAACACCGCGGCTCCACGCTCACCGGCGTCAGCTGCGCGACCGGCATCTCCCCGAGCACGCTGTCGCGGATCGAGACCAGCCGACGCAAGCCCACCCTGGAAGTGGTGCTGCAGTTGGCGAAGGAGTACGGCGTCTCCCTGGACGAGCTGGCCGGCACTGCTCCCGCCGCCGAGCCCCGCACCTCCGCGCTCCAGCGTTTCGGCGACGACAAGGCGGTGCTGCCGCTGACCCGGTACGTCGGGGGCCTGCACGCCCACAAACACGTCCTGCCCGCCGTCCAGGAACCGCCCGCGCGGCCCCGGCAGGTCTCCCACGACGGCTGGGAATGGCTGTGCGTCCTGTACGGGCGGCTGTGGCTCGCACTCGGCGACCAGGACCTCGTCCTGAGTGCCGGGGACGTCGCCGAGTTCGACACCCGCAATCCCCACGGGGTCGCGAACACGGGCCCCGGCGGCCCGGTCGAGTACCTGATCATGTTCGGACCGCAGGGAGAGCGCCTGCGACCGCGCACCCCGCCCGCCCCCGGCCCCAGGGCCCGGTAGCAAGCAGCGAACAAACGGCCCACGCTCTGCCGTAGATGGCGTCAGCGGGCCTGGTTCAGTGCCCGGGTCAGTTCCCGGTTAGCCGCCCGCGCCGCATCGAGTTCCTCGGTCCGCTCATCGAGCTGGCCCCTTATGTCGGCCAGGTCTTGTTCGAGCAACGTGATGCGACGTTGAAGCTGATCAATGTCGGCAGACGCGCCAAGGCCGGATTCCTTCCATGCGGTTTCACCGAGGCTCTCGGACAGACGCTTCTCCAACTGCCGGACCCGGACTGTCAGCCGCCTGTTCCGCTCCAGCGCGTTGGTCAAGTCTGCCCGCAGCGAGGCCCGGCTGACGGCCGCGATCCGGCCTTCTTCTGGTGGGGCTGCTGCGGCGGCGTGGACGCGTTCGAGGAGATCGCGGTGCCGGTAGAGGTAGGTGCGGTCCACTCGTGCGGCGCGAGCCAGTCCGGAGACTGTGATGTCCTGGTCGCTTCGCAGCAGGACGTCGAGGGCTTTGAGAACTCGTTCGCGGCGGCGGGCCGAGTCGGCCCGCCGCCCGTCGATCATGCTGGTCATCCGGCTCTCTCCGGGCGAAGGTCGGGCAGGGGCTGGCGGACGCGCGGCATACCCAAGGACACGCCGCGGCTGCGGCGGACCACCGCGACCGCCTCGCGAATCTGGGCCCGGTCCTCGTCGGTGAGCTCGTCGAGGTCCTGGCGCACCCGCTGAACCAGACGGCGGACACGAGCAATCTCATCGTCCGATGGTGTGGCTTCCGCCTTGGCCCAGAGGTCGGCGTCGGCGAAGGCGGCCAGACGTTCACGGTTGCGCAGCAGGTCGGCCAGGTATGCCTCAAGGTCGGGGAGGTAGGAGACGTCGGTGCGGAAGTGTCCGCAGCCCACACAGCGAAAGCGCACGGGGCAGTCGTGGCCGCCGGCCGCAACGTTGGAAGGCTCAGTGCAGGTGCCGTAGGGGACTTGGACGGAACCGATGGCACGGCGGGCGTGTTCGGAGTCGAGCAGGGTCTTGGCCTGGCGCCAGACGCGTGTGCCGTGCCGGTCGAACTGCATGGTGGTGACCCGCTCGACAGCTTCGCGGCGGCGTTTCTCGCCGACGCGGTAGTACCGCTGTGTGGTGCTGGCTTCGCGGTGATCCATCAACGACTGCAGAACGTCCTGAGGGACCCCGGCGTCGGCATGCCGTTGTGCGTAGGTGTGCCGGTAGGCGTAGGGGTAGATCTTGTTCTTGTCGAACGGCAGCATCGTGGTGACCCGGTTGCCGTCTTCGACGATCACGGTGGGGACGAGGAAGTCGGGCAGGCCCTTCACCCAGGCTCGGTGCTTTGCCGACACCCACTCGTAGGTTGTCGCCTTCGTGCCGTGGGGGTTGGCCAGGCTGGCGGGGAAGAGCTTGAGCTTGTCGGCCGGGGTGTCGGGGAAGCGGGCGCGGGCGCGTTGTTGCTGCTTGATGATGAGCGCGGCGGTCGCACCGGGGATCGGTAGCCGGCGAGCGTGCCGAAGGTTCTTGGTGTTGTCGTAGACAAGGACGGGGCTGCCGTCGCCTTCCCGGTCGAGGCACTGCCATGGCAGTTTGCAGATCTCGTTGGGACGCCTGCCGGTGTCGATGAGCAGCTCGATGGCCGTGCGGACGTCTGTGGAGCTGAAGGTCTCAAGGGAGTCGAGGTTGGCGCAGAGCTGCCGCATGACTTCCGCAGGCAGGTCACGGCCGGCTTCGGAGTCCTCGGGGTCGTCGGGGATGTCCTCCTGGCGGAGGGCGAAGTCGTCCGCCAGGCCGTGCAGGGGCTGGCCGGCCTTGGCCAGGCCCAGGGTCCGGAGCCGGGTCAGCACGCGTCTGGTGTCGCGGACGGTCATGTACTGCGTGCAGCCAGAGATGTCGCCGCGTTCGATGAGGAAGCTCAGCCGGCCCAGGAAGGCAGTGATGTCGACGCGGCCGAGCACGGGCAGGTCGACGCCGTGGTCATCCCGGCTCAGGTGCAGGCTCGTGGAGAAACGGCTCAGGGACTTCAGGGTGCGTTGGACGGTGGTTTTGCCGCTCTTTCCGCGGCGGCGGGGGATGTCGTCGAGGGCCCAGGCCTTGGCTCCTTCCCTCAGCCAGGGCTGGGTGATCCCGGTGAAAGAGAAGGAGCCGCCGAGGCCGAAGACGCTCGCGTCCCAGACGTCCTTGTGGCGTTCGGTCTCCGGGCTCAGGCCGAAGCGGCGGATGTGCTTGAGGAAGCCCCTGGCCTGGGTCCTGTCGGTGCGGGTGAGGACGTCCAGGTCGAGTTCATCGAGTGAAGTGACTTGCTGGGCACGGGCGTTGGTGGACAGATTGCGCAGCTGGTAGTCCTTGTGCCGGAGTCCCTGAGCGATCCGTTCCTGGAGGCCGTAGAGGATCTCGGCGACCACGCGGTCGGGCAGCCCGCGCAGGCTGACCTTGCGGGACTCTGCGATGGCCGGGGTGGTCAGCCGCCAAAGATCCTCGTCCTCCAAGGCTCCTGCTTGGCGGAGGTCACGGCATTGGTCGGCGTGGGGCATGCAGTACCCGTCCCTGGTCTCGCCTTGCCGGTCACAGGCAGCGACCTGGCAGGGCCCCAGGGCGGGCAGCGGCTGTACTTCGGGGTGGGCGAGGAAGTCCTCCAGCGGGAGCCCGTAGACCTTGCGCCTCTGGTAGTCATGCGACGAGCACAGGAGTGTCGCGCGTCTGCCCGGCCGCTCGCAGTGCGCGACCTGGCATGGGAAGTACCCGACCATCCGGCCCGACCGCCTGATGGTGACGAACTCGTCGAAGGGCAGGTCGCTCTTCTTCCACCGCTCGGTGCAACCGGTGCACATTCCCTTCTGGTGGGCGAAGTAGGACATCTTGTCGCAGCCGGCCACGAGGCACTCCTCACCGCTGAACTGGGGGTGCGAGCGCGGCAGCAGCAGAACCCGGACGTGAGGATCCCAGCTGAGCAGCTGCAGGAACTCCGGTTGGACGGCGCCCATGAGCCCAGCGGTGACCGTGTCTTCCCCTGCCCCGTGTCGGGGCGTTGCGAGTGCCAGGTTCACCGGGCCTCCCCCTCAGTCAGCCGGGGCGAGGGCACACGCTCAACGGCCGCGCGCAGGCGTGAGCGGTCCGGATGCAGGTAGGGACGGGGTGACGCCGGGTTCTTCTGGCCCAGCAGGGCCTGAACCTCATCCAGCGTGCCGCCGGCATCCACGACGTTGCTGGCCATCGCATGCCGGCACATCCGCGGCCCGACCGGGCGGCCCAGCCCCGCCCGTGCCGACAGCGACTCGCACAGCTCCCCGATCGCGCCGGTGGTCACCGGCGAGCCATAGGGCGGGCGGAAGAGGTTGACCAGCAAGAAGTCGCTTCCTCCCTCCCCGAGGATCTCGTACCGCTCCACCGCGTACTGGTCGGCGGCCTGCACCACCAGGAAGTCCACCGGCATCACCCACGACTTCCTCGACTTCGACCAGGCGCCATTCACGTTCTGCCGCCGGATCACGTGCAGATGGGGCCCCTCGACATCGCACCCCAGCGAGCGCGAATCCATCAGCAGGTGGACATCACAGCGGTGCAGCCCCGCGACCTGTCCCGGACGCAACCCCACCCGCGACAGCAGCAGCACGATCAACCTGTCCCGGGCCGACCGACAAGCCCGCAGCATCGCCACGACTTCCTCGTCGCTGGCCCGGTCCACTTCCGTCTCCGGCTCCTGCAGCCGGTGACGGGCCCGCAGCCGATACCGCATCCCACCGCTCTCGCCCCGTGCCTCCACCGGCAAGTCGCGGTCATCCCCCAGCTCGTAGAGCTGCTCAAGGACCCAGGCTGGCGCAGCCTTGTTGACCACCGCGTGCAGCAGGAACATCCGTACTGCGGTCAGCACCTTGTTGATTCGCGCATCCCCGCGGACCGGCTTTCCTCCCGGCCCCGGGACCACGGCCTGGCGGTGGCCACCGTTGCCCGGCGCCCAGCGCAGCCACACCATGAACAGCCCCATATCCCGGGCCGCTGTCGACCAGTCCCGCCCGGTGCCCGCGCACCAGCGCAGGAACAAGGCCACCGCCTCGGCGTACGCCTTCGTTGTCGTCTCTGCCCGGCCCCGGGCCAGGCGCAGCTCTCTCAGGAAGCGGTCCGCCTCTTGGACTACCTCCAGCTCGTCGTCCACCACGGTCCAGTACCGGGTCCCTGACGGCATCAAGACAGGAAATGTTCCGTACATTTGTTCCCATGCTCCGTATGTCGATCGCAACGATCCACTACAAGAGCCACACCCCCGGAGAACCGCCGTAATACCACAAACGACAGCAACAGGCGCAATGTCACACCACAGCCATCAAAACCCCAGAGAACCCGACGATCTCCTCAAGGCGCAGCAGGACCTCAACGAGGTACGCGCCAGCCTCAAAGCCCTGGTCAAGAAGCTGCCGTACTCCGTGGTGCCCATGGAGGCATGGGAGCGCCCCGACGGCTACTGGCTCCCCGCCTCCCCCTCGTACCCGGCCTCGGAGGGCTGGACGGAGCAGGAGCAGACCGACGTCACCACGCTGCGGGAGCGGGAACGCGACCTCGCCGCCGCGATCGTCACGCACGCGTTCTGGAACGAGATCGCCGGACCCGACCGTCCCGATGCCCGTTCCCAGCTCCGGCACGCCCTCGACAGTGGAGACGGCGAGGGCCAGGAGGCCGCGTAGCCGTGGCGGATAGCGCGCTTCGCCTCAGTCCATGGTGAGCTGCTCATGGTCGGGCAGGTCAAATTGGGTGATGCGGTCGGCCAGTGTCCCGTCGAACTCTCTCATCTCCTGGGCGTTGCGCACGAGGACGCGGTGATACGCCAGCTGAGGTGAGAGGGAGGCCAGCTCAGGGCACGGACGCACGACTCCGTACAGCGCGTGGTACCGGCCTCGCGAATACACGGGCACTCCATAGGCGAAGTGGACGGCCATGCTCGGCTTCTCGGGAATCTCCACCCGCAGCTGCTCCTCACGCCAGGCCCGATCAGCCACCGCGGCGAACAGCTCCTCCATCTGCTTCCGCGACAGCCGGTTCCACCATGCCGTCGCCGTCTCCAATGCCTTACGGTCCTTCTCCTCCTGCTCAGCCTGTTCACGCGCACGCCGGGCCACCTCCTCAGCCCGCTGCTGACGCATTTTCTCCATCCAGACCCGGTGATCTTCTTCCTGCACCTCGCGGCGGCGGGCGGCTTCCTCCACACGGCGACGCCGGTCCTCCTCCTCCAGCTTCATACGACGGCGTTCGGCCTCGGCTTTCAGCTCCTTCTTACGCGCCTCGGCCGCTTCCTTCGCTTCCTCCTGACGCTGGCGCATCTACTCGTGTTCGTTCTGAGCCCGGGAGGACTGCCGGGAGGTCCACCACAGATCCCGCCGGAAAAACCAGTACTGGTCGTCGACGACCCGGGTCACCTGCCGGTAGCGCGGCAGACTCCGGCACGGGGAGAGCTGCCCGTGCAGAACCCACCGGACGAACTGCTGCAGTTCCTCCTCCCGGAAAGCCCAGCCGCCGGCGGCGAAGTCGAACCCGGCGACTCCGTCGTCGACCACCCAGGGTTCGTCCTCTTCCGGAGCACGCACGCGAACAGCGGGCACGGCGCCGATCCACTGCGGCGGCTTCTTGTGCGGAGACACCCAGCACACGGTGATTCCTTCGGCGCGGTATCGCGCCGTCCGGGCACGGATGTCCTCCACCGTGATGGGCGAGAGCTGAGCCTCCCACGCCATGCGCTGAGCACCGTCGGGCGAGGACGCCATCACGTCGGCACGCCATGAGCCGTCTTCGGCCGGCACCTCGAGTTCGGCGTACCAGCCGGCCGCACGGATCGCACCCGCCAGCTCCAGCTTGAGCATGTGGTGTTCCCACGACTCATTCGACAGCTCGCACGAAGGCGGCCTGGCCGGGTCGTGACAGAAGAACCGCACTCGGCTCGGGGAGTGCTTCGCGTGGACGCCCCATCCGCACTCGGGACAGGAGAGGTCTACGCGAGGGCGGGCCTTGTGGACCTGAGTCCAGTCCATGCCGCAGCCGAGATCGGGCAAGGTGGCATCGAGGCGTCCGGCCTCGGGGTGCAGAGCGGTGAAAGGCATGAATCGCATCTCCTTGCGATCCGGCGCGTATCGCGGCGTATCTGACACGACACCAGATAGCAGGAGCCACTGACAGTCCCTTTCTCGCCCGCTCCTGGAGGACGGTGAGGAGAGCAGAGTTAAAGAGACGGCTCCGAGACGTGCTCGCAACGAAGTCGAACCGCTCCGCAACTCTCGGAAGAGAACTTCAGAAGTCTCTCGCGGGAGAGTCGGATGCTCTGATCTTGTTGAAACCACCTTCTCCGGCGAAGAGGTCGATGACGGTGTTGCTCAACATCGTGTCGGAGGGCGTTCCAAGTCTGCCTTTTGGGAGTTCGTCGACGGTGCGCGAGAGGAGTTTGGGAGAAGTCTCAACGCCTTATCGGCTCGCCTTCGGCATAGCCGGGATTCGCCGTCCACATGCGGATTCCCCCACCGCTGACATCATCGCCGCAGGTCGGAGGCTTGCCGCCCTCGCTGAGGTGACAGCTTGAAGCTCCTAGCACGTCTTCATTGACTCCGCTGGGGTGCCTTCCCCGGGCCGGTTCGGCCTATCGTGCCTTTCACCGCCGGAGGGAACGTCGCACCGTTGTGTGCGTAGGCTTCTGATCCGACGACAACAGCGGAGCCCGTGGGCTCCGCAGCCGCTCCAACGGTGTTGTCATCACCGCGTAGTTCGAGGAACCGACGAAATGCCAACCGCTCGGTGGCGAAATGAGGTGGCGTTGGAGTCGGCGGAGGCGCCAGTGCGACGATGCGGCTGGCGATTGGCGTTTGACGCGCATGCCATTGGCCAGGACCGCGAGACCGAGCCGGACGGGTTCGTCGATACGGGAGGTGCTCTTGATGGTCGCCCCGAGTAACGCAGCGGCAGCGACGCCCTTGTTTCGCATGACCTGGTCAGGGTTGACGGCGTTCCCATCCGCTCCACCCGTGCCGGTCTTGTTGTCTGCCGCGGGTGGCCCCTGTGGGGCGTCCTGGCCGTCGGTGGCCTTCTGCGAGGCGCCGCTGGAGGTCGATGTGGCGGAACTGGTATACCGCTCCCGCCTGTCGCAGTACGCCCCGCGCGTGGGCGTCGTCTAGGAAACTCATGAAGCGCCAGGGCACACGCCCCAGTATCGCCAGTCTGATCCGCGCCGCCAGGTAGTCCACCCACACCGACCGAGCGAGTCCGAGCATGAGGCCGATCGGGTACCCGACGACGACCGCAACCCCGAGCACGAGGACGCCGATGCTGATGCTCAACGCGAAAAAGAACCCGGCCACGCTTACGAGCGCCACCGCAACCGTGCACATGATCCAACCCAGGAGCGTCATGCTCCAGAATGTGCGCCGGTCCCAGGCTAGGACCACTCCTGGACCCACTGCCTTGTCCAGGTCGGGGTGTACCGGCTTGACCCCGGCCAGAAGCCCGGATGTGAGCCCACTGGCCAATCCGACCATCAGTCCGACCTGGAGTCCGTAACCGCCCCCAACCAGGAGTCCGAACAAAAGTCCGAAAGGCAGCGCGATGGGTAGCCCGAAGGTGAGCAAGGATCTCCCGCTCCAGCCCCAGCGAATGCCCGAACTCGGGCTGCCTCTTCCGCATGAGGTGGTGAACCCCCCAATCGCTGCGCACGGCACGCCGGTCACGAATCCGAGCCAGAGGACGGCCGCGATCTCGCCGCTTGTGAGTTCGATGAGGAGCGCGACTGGGAGACAGCCCATGAGCCCGGCTGTCAGCACCGTGAGACCGCGTCCAGGAAAGGCTTGGCGAAGTTGCCACCAGGCCATGTCGGGGGTGCCGTCAAGGTGGTGTTGAAGGTGGCTGGCGAGGAAGGTGAGGGTGCGCTGTGCTTTGTGAACGCTCCAGCGTGTGTGGTAATGAGGGTGGGGGCGGTAGGCAGCGGGGATGAATGCGGCGAACAGATGGGTGTCGAGGTCCCGGCGAGTGGGGTAGCGGGCCTGGTCGAGGAGTTCATCGGGGTCGGGAAGTGCGGCGACCTCTTCGTCGGGGCGTGGGTTGTAGATGGTGCGGGCCAGGAACAGGCCGAGTGGGGTGCTTAGTGCCTCGGAGGCCGAGTTGTCGGTGCCCAACGCAACGGTGATCCGTCTCCAGCGGGCTGCGGCCGGGGTGCCGGCGCCTCCGGCATCGCGCTCTAAGTAGGCAGCCGCTTTTGCGGGATCAAGGGGCAGCAGGCGGATTCCTGCCGCTCCATTCAGAAGCACACTGGTCCCGGATGGAGCGGTAAGGGCGCTGCGGTACTCGGCGGTGCGGCTGGAGAGCACGAGCGGTTGCCCTGCGGGTAGTGCCTGGTTGATGGCATGCAGGGCCCGGGCCCGTACGGCTTCAGGGAGTTCATCCAGGCCGTCGAGGATGGGCAGGATGAGCCGCTGCTTCAGCAAGGCGCGTGCCAGGGTGCCGGTTGTGGTCGGTGGGCGATCGGCAGGTACGGGGTCGCGTAGAGCAGGGTGGTCTTGCTCGAGGTGCAGGGTCATCCATGTGTACAGGTCCTGCCGGGCTGGGTCCCAGGAGGCCAGTGGAAACAGGACCGGGACGGGGCCCTGAGGAGGGCGGCGTTCGAGCAGGGCCAGGAGCAGGCGGATCAGCAGCATGGTCTTGCCCCCACCAGGGTCGCCGAGGACCACTAGACGGCGGGTGGGAACATGCTCGAAGGTCTTGGCGATCTCACCCCCCTCGCCGGCCAGTCCCCTGGGACTGACAGCCCACGCGGAGGCGGCTTCCGAGGAGTGGCCAGGCCAGCCTTCGGCGAGCTCCCTCAAGTGCGGCCACGACTCCACCAGGTCCGCATCGGCCGCGACCCATTCGACCGACAGCGGGAAAGGGTCATTGAGGCGGCGTACCTGCGCCTCGGCCTCCCACTGTTGGCGCACCCCCTGGGCAAGTTGGTCGGCCACCTCCCCCAGCCGGACAGGCACGGGCTCGCTCTTGCCGCGGTGAAGCACGCCAATCACTGCGGCAGGTAGTGCCAGCAGACCGGTGAAGGCGGACACGAAAGTGACCAGATCTTTGACCTGGTAACCGCGAGCGACGTACCACGCCAGGAATGCTCCGACCATGACTACATACAGCAGTCCAACCCACTTCAGTACACGTCTCACACAGTGATCATGCGGGACTGCAAACAGCATTCCCATGATTTGACGTCGTCGACACATCGTCGGGCCGGCAGGGAATCTGGCGGTCCCATCACGGGATCGCTACACGAGCGAAGCGCCGTAGGACCCAGGCCAGCGAGTTCCGTCGGTAGCCCAGTTCGACCGCTTCAACCGAACTGGAAGGAGACAAAGCGGTGGCCCCTTGCTCCAACAAGGGGCCACTCGCGTAGTCCGACAGCTCCACCCCGTACCAGAACGCATTCCAAGATGGGAGTAGAACCATCAGGTCCGAGCCCGAGCCTACGGGGCACCGCGTACTGCCGTCGAGTCAAGACGGCACAGGAACGCCCGCAGGCATAGCCGAACAAGCCCGTCAACCCATCTCCTGCACGACCGCGGAGAGGCGGGTTTCGTGAATGACGACCAGATCAGCGTGCGCATGGTGGTGCTGTTGCTGGTGGGCGCGCTCACCGTCGCCGTCGCCTTCTACCGGCCCTCGGAACGGCGATCGGTGTCGGCGTCGTCGTTGTCGCCCTGCTCAACGAGCTGATGAGCAGGTAGCCGCCGACCGCCCGAACCCGGCGGACACGCGAGCGAGGCCCGGCCCACCCGGGCCGGGCCTCACCGCTGTCCGGCGAGCTCTCCGTCCCGACCCTGGCAGGGCACGCCCGGGCCAGCATCGGGCAGCCGCACGAAAGATCGATCGGGTGTGCGGATTGGAGACGCGCGCTGTCAGACCTCGCTGTCACCATCCGCTGCGAGGAAGCGCCCGCCGGAGCGCCGGTACTGACCCTGGACTAGGCCCTGGACGCCGCGGAGCATCCGGGCACCTGCCTGTGTTCCCTGTGCGGCGCGGAGCAGGTTCTGTAGCGACGAAGCTGTTGTAGTAGGCGTGTGCTTGTTGCGCTGCGGCCTACGCCCGCCGCGGTACTCCAACAAGGGCTGGCTGCGCTGTGAGACCGCGAAGATCGTCGGTGTCTGGCAGTCGGCCTGTCGGCTACCGGACATCAACTTGACGCCTTGTCCTTGACAGCGTGAAGTGTCTGCGGTGGTGTTCCGGCTCAATCGTCCAAGATCCAGAGTGGGCTATGGTTCCGTGGTACTACGACAGCGGCGGGGCCGGTACGGCCTTCCGTTCCCGGTACCGGCACAGCGCTTCCTCGACTGCCAGCCGACCCCAACTCTCGCTGTCGACTGCCGCCAACCACGCCTCGGCGTGGGCCGCCACGGTCTCGCCGTCCTCGGGAGCGATTTCGAGCCGGTCGAGCAGAACGGGCAGGACGTTGGAGGCATCGGGATGGGTCCCGTACGAGCCCAGCCATTCCAGCGCTCGGCGGGTGGCGCCTGCCCGGTACAAGTCGTCCACCCTCGGGTTGCCGAGCACCGATCCCAGGAGCTGGCCCAGGCTTCTGGGATCGGTTTTGTTGATCCAGTGCGCGGCCCACTCCAAAGCCTCCAGAGCGCCGGCGAGCTGGTCGGCCCGGAGGTCGTCGCGTTTCAGTAGGACGTCCACCACGCCGATCTTCGTGGTCCGGGGGGCAGGACTCTCCAGCCAACGGAAGGCCAAGCGCACGGCCCGGCACTGGTGTTCCGGGCCGAGGGTGAGGCGCAGCAGGCCGATGACCAGCCCACGGTCGGACGGTATCTCCTCGTCCTCCAGGACGCCGAGCGCGTACTCGGCGAGGCGAGCAGCCCGGCCCGGATCCAGGTCGCGCCGGAACCGGACCCCCTTGAGCAGCGCCGCGGCGGGCTCGGGCTCGGCATCGAGCAGTGCCAAGAGCCGGTCGATGCACCGAGCGTACTGGTCGAGGTCGATGTCACGGCCCGCTGTCAGCGCCGACACGACGCGGGAGGCGCCCTCGGCGGTGGGGTTCTTCTGGAGCCAGCTCAGGGCCCGGTCGATGGCGTCCTCGGGTTGGTCGGCATCGGACCGCTGTAACAACGGGGCGATGACGTAGGAGGCGTACGGGTGGTCTCCGTGGAGCCGCAGCCATGTGAAGGCGAGCGTCTGGACGGGCTCAGGCCAGTCGCGGGCATGCTGGCGTTGCTGAAGCAGCTGGGAGAGGACGAAACGGGCGTTCTCGGAGGGCAGGTGGTCGGCGATCCATTCTTGCGCCGCTATCTCAATCGCCTCGGCCTCCTCGTCCGTGAAATCGGCCAGTCCGAGAAGCGGGTACAGGACGAAGGAGGCTTCTGGCCGTGTTCCGTGGCGGTCCAGCCATTTGAGCGCGAGGTCGACGGCCCGGGAGGTCTGCCCGTCGAGGAATCGGCGGCGTTCCAGCAGAGCCCCCAACACGTACGACGCCTCGAACTCCGGTCCGCTTTCCTCCAGCCAGTCCAGTGCCCGATCGACGGCATCGCGGAGCGTATTGGGACCGACGCCGCGGCACCGCAGCACATGCGACAGCGTGCTCCGTACCAACACGGGGTCATAGTTGTCGTCCAGCAATGTCAATACGGTGCGGGCCGCTTTGTCGACGTGGCTGCCGGCGGCGTCGGGACGGAGAAGTGCGGCCACGACATATAGGCCGCCGTTGCCCAGCCCGTGACGGGTGAGCCAGTTCACCGCGTCCTTGGCCAGCTTCTGTGCGGCCTCCCGGTCGATGTCGGAGCGGATCAGCAGGGAACTGAGCAGGAACTTAGCGTCTCCGACCAGACCATGCGCACGCAGCCATGTCTGGGCGGCATCGACCGCTGTTGCCGCCCGCCGGGTGCCGAGGTCCTCGCGGAGGAGCACTTCGGCCAGCACGTAGGTCGCCCGACCGGAGGACGCATGAAGGCGCAGCCATCCGAATGTGTGGGCGAGTACGGCTCGTGGGTCCGCGGCCCCCCGTCGACACCGTTCCAGTAATGGATCCAGGATGAACGAGGCGTCGATGTGAAACCCATACCTCTTCAGCCACGCGAGGGCGCACCGAGTCACGCGCTCTGCCTTATCGGCCTGGAGGTTCTCGCTGCGCAACGCGGCATCCAGTACCAGGGCGGTCGCCGAGGGCTGTGCCTGAGCATCGAGCCATGCCAGGGCCCTCTCGACTGCGTCGGTCTGACGCGTCTCGTCGAGATCCTTGCGGAGCAGCAGCGGCCGCAGCACCAAGCCGGCGTCGGGATTCCGCTTGCTCCGCCGCATCCACGCAAGGGAGCAGTCGATCACCGCGACGGCACGGTCGACGCCGAGGTCTTTCCGCCGGAGCAGGGTGGCGAGCAACCGAGCGCCCGTCTTGGTCATGGTCCGTTGCTGTTCGAGCCACCTGAGCGCGTATTCCGCGGCCTTGTCGCAGTCCCGGGCGGAGACTCCGTCCGCCTCGAGCAGACCTCGGAGCAGCTGGCTCACGTCACGGGTCGTCCACTGCCGGTTCACCCACGCGAGGCAGGCGTCCGCAAGGTGTTCCGACACGCCACCGACGGAGTTGTGCACGGCGCTGGCCAGGACGATCGCCGCTTCTCCGGGATCGCGCTGCTCGGTCTCGTCCAGCCAGGGCCTGACCAGCCGGTCCCAGGTGTCGTCCATCCCCTTGCGCCAGGGCGGGCCCGACAGCATGGTGAGCATGATGGACTGGCCGACCTGTGGTTCGCCGGCCACCAGTGTGGCCAGCTGATCGGTACTGCCCACGAGCCAGTTCGCGCAGGCGCGCTCCAGTGCCCTGCGGTGCGTGTCCCCGAGGTCGGCTGTCCACCGCCGGAGGTGACGGGTGGCCACGCTGAAGGTCCGACCACCGGCGAGGAACGCAGACAGCAGTGCCTTGAGCACCTCACCGCGGACCGTGCTGCCATCCGGGATGACGGACATCCGCAGGAGTTCGTCCGTGACGATGTCGTGGATGACGTCGATGCCTTGACCGGATTCCACCAGCCAGCCCAGGTGCAGCAACCGCCCGACCACACCTTCGGGTCCGTCCCGGAAGGTCGGATCCGACCAGATGACGAGAAACCGCTCCACGGCCGTCTCGACGGCGTCCTGGTCCTGCTCGCAGGAGGCCGCGGCGACCGCCGAGGCCAGCAGCAGAGTCTCCCGTGCCGGTTCGCCGAAGTCCTGCTTGGTGCGCTGCTGCAGCCAGAAGAGCAGGTCCTCAGGCCGGGGTGGGACGAGATCCAGCTCGCTGAAACCAGCCTTGAGCCGGGACTCGAGTTCCCGTGCGATGAGCAGGGCGATGATCGGCCGCTGCCCACACACCTCCGAGAGCCGATCCGCGCCCCAGCCTTTGGTTTTCAGCATTCCGGGCGCGACGTCCACGAAGATCTGACTGATCACCTCCGCCGTGTGCTTCCGGTCGCTTCGGAGGGGAACCTCGTCGAGCAGGAGTCCGACGCCGTTTTCCCTGAGCTTGCCGAGCATGCCCGGCCGGACCGACGCGACGCAGGCGACGCGGCCCTCCGGGTCATCCGTCCGCAGTGCCTCCCCGAGTGCTTCGAGGTTCAGGGCGTCGTAGCTGTCGAGGTAGTCAAAGATCAGCAGTACTCTCTGCCGTCCGGCTTGTTCTCGGACGACCGCCATGACGTCGTCGGTCGACACCTCGGGGGAACGGGCGACGTGCAGCACCTGCCAGGGCGCGCGCTGCTCGAGCGCGGCCTTCGCGATCTCGAAGCACGTCCGGGTCTTGCCCGCTCCTGCCGGGCCGATCAGTAGGACGCCCCGCTTGGACTCCTGCTCCGACGCCGAAACGGTCAGCCGGTCCAGCCTCCTGAACAGCCGTTTCGGGTCCGATTCGTCACGCGGGCTGACAAACCGGAGCCTGTCCTGGTTCAGGTACGAGCCCTTGCCCCGAATCCGCGCCAGCTCGTCGGCGTGGGTGCGGATGTGCGGCGAAAGCCGGGCCCGGTTCGCGACCCCGTCGGCGGTGACTTCCTCGAGCGTTGTCGTGGTTCCGGGGTGCCCGCGCTTGGTGACGAGGTCAGCGAAGCCGGGCAGGCTCAGGGCCTCGTGGACCGGGACGGCGTGCAGGCGTCGATAGCCCATGGTCTGGTTGTCCTCGGCCACCACTCCGACCAGACAGCCGTGGCAGAAAATCGCCGACCCCGATGCGCCCTCCCACGGGCGTTCTTTGCCGCGGCCGGGGGCTGGCCAGACGGGGCAGTTCAGCACCCACCCCGACGACGAGGTCGAGACGGCCGGCAACTCGCCGCGCAGGTACTCGAAGTGTGCCGGGCTTCCGGCGTCGGCCGCGAAGGCGGGGAAGCCTGCCCCCTCGAACGGCACCGGCACGATCCCGCCCGGCCGGCCCCAGCGCACCGGCGCTTCGCTGGTGTCCACCGGCTCGTCCAGCCACAGCAGCGCCACGTCCACGGCGTCGGCGGGCGGGGTACGCCTTTGCGGGTCCGGCCAGCACACCTGTGCACGCCGGTCGACCGGGCCGGCCCCGTAACGGGGATGCCCAACTCGCACTTCAACCCTTCCTGCCCACCGTCTTTCGGGGCGCACGACGTGAAGAGCGGTTAAAACGAGCTGCGGGCCGATGAGATAGCCCGAGCCGCAACCGCCCGGATCACCGGTGCGAACCAAGGCGAGGCGATCCGGATCCACCTCATGACTCCCACGGCCGCAGCGGAGCCCCCTTGGAGTCATCAGGTGTTCCATCCGACGCTTCAGCATCGGTGCTCCGCACCTGGGCGTCGTCCGCGTCGGCGAGGCCTCCGCCAGCGCGGCTGATCTTGGCCCGCGCGCCTCCCAGCGCCTCGTCGTGAACCTGAAGTGTGAGCGTCAGCGTCTGACGGCGGGTACTTCCCAGGCCACCTCCGACCTCACCGTTGGTCTTGGCACCGGGAAGCCCGACCTCGACCTTCACACCACCCTTGCCGTCGCGGCGGAACTCCACATCCAGCGTGAGCTGCGCCTGCTCCACCTCGAACCGCAACTGTTGGCCGGAACCCACGTCCTGCGCCGCATACAGCTCCCGCCTCAGCTCCTGCAACGCCTCGCTCAGTGAAATTCCCGCGTCCACAGCTTCCCCTCGAACTCCGGCGCCCGGCTCCGACGCCCCGATGGCAGTCTGTCCCATCCAGCCTGGCCCTCGCTGAGTTTCACCACACCAAACCCGCGGAGCGTCTCCACCTACAGCTCGATCTGGAGTACTCGATGCCAGGCGAGGGCCAGCCGAGGGCCCGGCTCGCGCCGTCTGTTGCAGACCGTTCCTCACCAGAAAGCCGCTTCCAGCCTACGCCGGGGCCGTCCGCTGATACCACGGCCAACAACAAGTAAAGAAGGCGACATAACGGCCGAACTGGACCCGGTGCTGAAGGGCCTCGACCGCGAGTTCAACGACGGAGAGCAGCCAGGCCCGATGAGTGCGGGACGTTAGCGGCGGGTGACGGTGAAGCCGGTGTCGTTGACCGCGCGGGTCCACACGTCCCGGTCGAACCACTTGCTGATGTCCGGCTGCATCTCGGTGATGACGCGCATCCGGTGCTCCCAGTCGTGGCCGGACGGGCCGCGGCTGCCGCCGCAGCTGTCCTCGCCGTGGATGTGGCCGGCCATCCAGGCGTTGACCGCCACGTTGACGATGGCGCCGTACAGGTCGCCGCCGGTCTGCGCGAGGGCGTTGGGAACACCGGCGAGGATCAGCGCCAGCTCCGGGTTGTCCACCGACGGCATCGGCGCCTGGCCCACGCCCTTGCGGGCGCTGCTCTCCTCGAAGCTGCGCGCGCTGTCAGCGAGGCGGCCGGCGAGCGCGGCCGCGTCGAAGTACCGCCAGGCCGACCGCACGTGGATACCGAGACGGTCGGCCGTCGTGCGGATGTTCTTCTCGATGGTGTCCTCGACGGTCACCGGCGCGAGCGTCACGCCCCGGTGGGCCAACTCCGCCAGGGTCTGGGCAACGGCTTCCTTGAACGCCTTCGTGTTCCGCACGGCCACAGCGTAGGGGAGCGCCGCCTACCCTCCTGGCCAGAACTGAGAGTTGCTGGCCGCAGGCTGTGACGTCGCGGATACGCGAGCGCGCCGGACTGGCTGGTCCGGGGCGCGCGGCGTGCTCGGGGACGTCTAGAGGTCGAACTCCAGGTGCTGGATGTCGGTGAAGCGCACCTCCTCCAGCTGGCCGGCGCGGCGGCCGTTGTCCTGGAAGTACACCTCCTTGAGCCCTTCGGCGGCGATCTCCTGCAGGCGCTGGTCGGTGGCGCCCTGTTCCTGGGCTTCGAAGAGGCGGGCGGCGTACTGCGGCGGCAGCGCCACGGTGAGGTGACGTAGCCGGTCCTCGTCAGTCGAGCCGATCGGCGCGGTGTATCCGATCCGGGCCTGGGTGTCGATGACGATGCCGCCGGTGGTCGCCGCCTTCTGCCGCGCCTGGGCGCGGATCTGGGGCTGCCACCGCTTCTTCACCTCAGTCTCCAGCCGGGCGGCGAGGTCCGGGCGGGGCTTCTTGATCTGGTCCTTCACGTACCGCTCAACGGTGCGCTGGGAGATCCGCAGCATCTGGGCGACCGCCTTGGTGCCCTTGAGCTGCTTGACCAGGTAGCGCATCTGCGCACCCGCGCTCTTGGGCGCCGGCCGGGTGAACGCCTTCTGCACTGCCTTGTCCAGGCCGTCCCCGAACACGCTCATCAGCTGCTACTCCCCGTCGTCCTTGTTGGTGACCTCACCGGTCTTGATGTACCGGGCGAGGTTGAGCTCCGGCGCCTCGAACCGCTCCCGGACCTCTTCGGCCCACAGCACGGTCTGGGTGCCCTCGTGCTTGACCAGCCCGGGGTTCACTCCGAGCTTCCAGCCGCCCGGGAGCGGCTTGCCGTCCTTGTAGGGCAGGAAGTCCAGCGGCGAGGGGCCGTCGGAGGCGTACACCACGCAGTCGGAGAGGATCGCGACCGGGTACTGCCCGGTGTAGGCCGCGTGCTTGACGATCTTGCGGTGCATGTTGATGCGGGTGCGTGAGATGACGGCCGCGCGGATGTCCGGGCGCCACGTCGGCCGGGACAGGGCCCGCCACGGCTCGCCGGACTTCCAGCCCTCGCCGCGCGGGCGTTCGCGCAGCTTGCCCAGGCCGCCCTTGACGGTCGCCTTGACCGCGGAGACGACGATCGCCAGGTTGGGGTCGCGGTCCTTGTAGCCGTCCATCGCCTTGAGGAACTCCTGCGGGCTCACGTCGGCGGGAACCCCGAGGTCGGCCATCGTGTCGACGTACGCGTCACGCAGCCGGTTGTACCAGGAGTCCAGGTAACGGCCGTTCTCGTAGCGGACGTTCGCCTCGATGGGGGCGACGTCGTAGCCGAGCTCCACGGCGTAGGCGACGGTCCGCGTCTCGTACCAGGCCGGGCCGGTCGGCCGCTCGCCGGTCGGCGTGAACGGGCTGGGCAGCAGGCTCGCGTCCAGCTCCACCCACTCCTTGCCGACCTTCACGCGGGACAGGTCGACGTGGGAGAGGTCGACCAGCCAGGAGCCGGGCAGCTTCGCATCGAACACCGGGTTCTTCACGTTCGTCAGCTCACCGAGGCCGACGACCAGGCCGTTCGCACCGGCCGCGAAGGCCATGTTGACGTCGATGCCGACCAGGTACCGCTTCGTGCATTCGTCGTCGGTGAGCGGCCGTGCCCAGTCGAGGATTTCCTCGAACAGCTTCTCTGCCGGGGTGCGGCGGTGGAAGCGCGGCAGGTCCTTCAGGAGCGGGTGCCCGTCGGGGACCTCGCACGGCGCGGGGTTGACGGGGTCCTTGCCCAGGCTGCCGGGGTTGTGCTCGCTGTGCCGCTTGCCGTTGGCGTCCGGCTCGGAGGCACGGGTCGGCGGGTGGAAGGCGGTCATCAATTCCAGGCCAGTGACGGCGGCCGATCCGCGCGGCGTCATCACCCGCGACGCGTACGTGCCCAGCAGCTGGGCGAGTTCGGCCGGTGGGAGCTGCCCGGCATCCCCCCAGTGGCGGGTGTCGAGGGCGTTCCACGACGGGATGCACAGCTGCACGCAGTTGCGTTCCGAGCCTTGCGCCGGGCGGTAGATCCGCGCCCACGGCCCGAACCCGCGCTTCGTGAGCTTCCAGTCGGCGCGCGCCAGCTGCTTGATGACCTTGTGGCCCTCCGGCAGTCGCCCGGCGAGCCGCTCTTCCTCGGTGAGGGCGACCGGCAGGCCGTAGCGCTCCAGCGCGGCCTCGGTGAGCACGAGCAGCGGGTCGGCGTCCTTGCCCGGACCGGACAGCTTCGGCTGCCCGAGCTTGGCCTCCTTCAGGGTCCAGTCGACCAGGGTCGGAATGGACTTGGCGGGCACGTCCAGGACCAGGCCGCCGACGCAGTACGCGAGGACCTGGCCGTCCTCGTCGACGTCGACGACGGCGAGCGGGCCGTTGACGAAGCGCGGGTCGGTACCGGCCGGGGTGTTCGCCGGGGCCGCCTTCCGCGCGGCCGGGCGCCGTGACGTCGACGACGGCCTGGCGGCGGGCGCCGGACGCGACGCGGCCACCGGTGCGGCGGCGGAGCGCGACGGGGTGTCCTGTCCGGTCGGCACGGCTGCCGCCTCGGGCGCCGGGCCTGCGGATACGGGCCGTGCTTCCGGCGCCGGGGCGGGAGTGCTCGCGAACGTTGCGGGAACGGCCGTGTCCTGGACGGGAGTTCCGGCGTTGGCATCAGCGGGGTAGAGCTCCGCGAGCTGCTTCAGCAGACGGGCGTATGCCTCGCGCTCCTTGCCCCGCGGCTCGGTGGCCTTGGTGCTGGACTCCCAGCCGCTGACCGTGGCCCGGCGCACCTCAAGCGCTTCGGCCACCTCATCCAGGGTCAGGCCGTGCGCGGTACGCAGCCGCTTGCGCTCCGCTGGCGGCGGCAGCGGGGACCGGGACGCAACCAGCGCATCGACCCGGTCGAACAACTCGGACATGGAACACCTCCTGTCTCTCAAGCATAGCGTTAACCGTACGGATCGCGTACCAAATTCGTACGGATCGCGCACATATTGCGTGATCGTGCCGCTAGGGCGTCAACCGCCCCGGCCGGTCAGGCCCGTACGAGCGGGCCCGCTGCGGGCGACGAAGGCGTTGTGTGCGGCCCGGGCGAGGACTGCGCGCCGGTCGCGGTTGGCCCGGTCGGGGGCCTCGTGCAGGGTGAAGGTGACGTCGACGACCCGGTCGGCGAGCGCCCGGACGCGCGGGTCATCGGTCAGCAGCTGGAGCTCGGTGAGGACCTCGCCCACGGCGGTGCGCGCTTCGAGCACGGCCGCCTTGGCCGCCGCCTGGTCGCCCTCGGAGGCGCCGGAGCGCTCGTGCTGCAGGCGGCGCATCGCGGCGAGCCGGGAGAGGGAGCGCACGAACGCCTGCCGCAGCTCCTGGCGCTGCTGGGCGAGCCGGTCGCGGCGGGCGGCGGACCGCTCCTGCAGACGGAAACCGAGCACGGTCGCCAGCAGTGCTATCAGGGCGGCGACGGCGGACGAAGCCGGTTCCATGGTCATGTCTCCCCGGTGCGGAACGAGGTGGGGGGCGAACGGCGAACCCCCGGCGTGCGGCCGGGGGTTCGGGCGGGGCTACCAGGAGTTCGGGGCGTACTTCTCGATCAGGCCCATCAGCCAGGCGGGGGTCACGTCCTCGTCGATCCCGCTGCGCAGCGTGACGGTGCGGGCGTCCATGTCGACGACGCCGTTGGGCAGGACGCGGTGGCCGGAGACGGCGGCCTCCCAGGTGGTTCCGTGGCGCCGGCCTCGCGCCGGTAGGTGATCCACGCGACGTACGGGGCGACCTTCAGGTCGAAGGTCGGGTCGGCCAGGTGCGGCCGATCCGCAAGGCGCAGAATCTCGATGTGCTGCTGGGCGAGCCGCTCGCCGGGCGCGACCTCGGACCGGATCCGGGCCGCGGTGGTCACGCGGGTGGCGAGCTCGCAGAAGTACCGGTCCTGCGCGGTGCCGGTCTTGACGCCGGCCACCATCAGGTCACCGAGGAACCGGCAGAACGCCCAGGGGCTCAGGGCCTGCACGTACTCCAGGGCGGCTCCGGTGGCCTTCTCCAGGTAGATGAACCGGTGCCAGGCGCAGGCAGCGCTGTAGCCGGCCGCGATGACGTCGTCGCCGTCCAGCGCGGCCTGGTCCCGGACGCGCTCCCGGGCGAGGCGGATGAACTGGTCGGCGCGGCGATGCTGGTCGCGGCCCTGGTGGAAGCGGGGCGTGTCGGGGGTCAGTGCGAGCAGTCCCCGCAGCCATCCCGCGAAGTCCTCGGCAGTCTCCCGGTCGGCGGTGCGGGCCGCCTCGTCGGCGAGGGCGGTCGTTTTCGTGGGTGTGGAGGTGCCGGCTGTCCGCTGCATGGGGCTCTCCTATCGCACATAAAAGTGGCTTGCCACTAATGTAGCCTTCGCCCTTGAAAGTGGCAAGCCACTTATGTGATGATCTCCCCATGAGCAGTCAGCATCGAGAACCGGCGCTTACCATCCGGCCGCCAGCGGACCTGAGACAGGCCGTGACGGGGGAGTTGAACGAGCGGAACCTGGAAGTGCAGGCGTTCGTCGTCGCCTGCTTCCACGCTCTGTTGGCCGACCCCGAAGGGTTCCTGGGGAAGCTCAGCGAACACTGGCCCGACAAGAAGCCGCGCGGTCGCCCCCGCAAGAACGACCAGGCCACAACGGACTCCGACACGGAAGCGCCTCAGGAACGTCAGTGACTGAACAGAACAGCGGCCCGGGCTCGCTGCCCGCGCAGGAGAGCCTCGAGGTTCTGCATCGCGTGATCATCCCCGGCACGGCACGGGCAGCCGTCCGGCAGGACCGGCCGGTCGTGGTCGTTGTTGCCGGACAGCCAGGCGCCGGCAAAACGGGGATCGCCGACCTCGTCCAGGCGGTGCTGGACCGGCGCGGTGGCGCAGTGCGGGTCCGCCGCGACATGTACAAGCCCTTCCACCGTCACTACGCCCACGCCCTGGCGGCCGACGTCCGTACAGCCGGCGCCCTTGTGCGCCCCGACACCGTTCGCTGGCAGGCCGGCGTCGAAGCACACGTCCGCGAGATGGGCTTCGACGCCGTGGTGGAGTCAGCGCTCGCCGACCCCGAGGACTTCCGCGCCTCCTCCAGCGCCTACCGCGCGGCCGGCCACCGGATCGAGGTCGTCGCCGTGGCCACCCCGGAGGCCTTGAGCCAGCTGGGCATCGTGGACCGCTTCCTCACCGAGGCCTCCGACGGAGGCTGCCGGTACGTGTCCTGGGAGAACCACGACAGCTGCGCGAAGAACCTGCTGAACACCCTGGCCGTCATCGAGGCCGAACAGCTCGCCGACCGCGTCACCGTCGTACGGCGCGACGGCGCCCTGCTGTACGCCAACGAGCTCACGCCCGACGGCGACTGGCGTCGCCGCCCCGCGGCGGACCGGGCGGTGCGGGTGGAACGGACGCGGCCCTGGACCGCACCCGAGACCGCCCTCTTCCGACGTGAACTGGCCCGCACCGACCGGCGCGTGCACACCGAGCTGTCCGAAGAGGACCGGCGGCTGGCTGTACAGCGCGACAGCGAACGCGCGGCCGCCTGGTCCGAACCGGTCCGCCGCACCGCCCAGCCCACACCGGTGCCGCCCGGGGTCGCCTACCATCGGCTGTCGGCCGACGAACACCGCTGGATCTTCGACGAACTGATCACCCCGACAGTTCTGGCGAACGTCACGCCCCGGGACGATCCGCGCGCCGTGTACGTGATCGGCCAGCCCGGGGCGGGCAAGCTGCTGGCCGCCAGGATGGTCCTGCGCGCGATGCGGCCCGGCACGACCAAGCTGGTCGGCGACGACTTCAAGGCCGCACATCCGGACTACCGCCAGATGCTCCGTCAGGATCCCCGCGGTGCCGGCGCGGCCATCCGCACCGACTACAAAGCGTGGTTCGCTCAGGCGGAAGAGTACGTGCGCACGCGGCGCGGCGACCTGCTCATCGAGTCCGCCCCAGGCGGCGCGGACGATGTCCTCGACAGCGCCCTCGCCTGCTCCCGGGCCGGCTACCTGGTGGAGCTGGTTGTGCTGGCCGTCCGGGAAGCGGACAGCCGCCTGGCCACCGCCCTGCGCTACGCCCGGGCCCTGCAAGCCGGAATCACCGGACGGTTCACCACCCACGCCGGGCACGATCGCTGCTACCGGGCCGTCGCCCACCTCACGGCGGCCGCCGAAACCCACCCGGCCATCACCGCGGTGACGGTGATCCGCCGCGACGGCCACGCCCTGCTGCGCCAGGAGCAACCGCCCGCACCCGGCCGGGCCTCATGGGCGCTGGCCGCCGAACGGCAGCGCCCCTACACCGAGCAGGAAGCCGCCCACTTCATCCAGCTCTACCAAGGCCTGCGCAAGGCCCTGCCCCAGCACCGCAACGAACTGGACGACATCGCCGCCCTGGCCCACCCCCTGATGCCCGCCGGGTTCCAACGTCTGCGGATCGCCGCGCACCGCCCGGACATACGGCTGCTGCCCCTGCCGCGGACGGTCTACGACTCCAGCTCCCTCAGCCGCGCCGCGTAGAGCGCAGCAAGGCGGTCCTCCTCCTCCGCGTCGGCCTCGGCCAAACGCTGCAGGTCCTGGTAGGCGGCCGTACGGCCCGCCGTCAGCTGGGCAAGGCGCTCCTCATCGGGCAGCGGGGCCCGCCGCTCGGCAGCGATCTGCTCGGTATACCAGTGCACTACCTCCTGCACGATGTCGGCCGCGTGCTGGTCCTCGCCCCCGCCCAGGCCGGAGAAGTCAGGCTGATCCGATGTACCGGGCATGGCAAATCCCTCATTGTTCTGATCTTGATTGTTTGGGTCATTGTCCTCCCGGCCCGCCTGCCCGGTTCGGTGCCGCCGCGGCGCCCCGAGGTGCGGGCAGGCCTGAATCCGTCGGCCGGCCGGGCCGTGGCAGCGGGGCGGGCTCCCCAAATCGTGCAGGGCGGGCATAGGTTGACCTGCGAGTGATCATTTTTCGGGGGTGGATGTGACAGGCGGCCGGGATCTCAGGGCACTGTTCAGCACGAACGACCGCAGCGTGCAGGCTGTGGAGGCGTTCACGAACCGGGCCTCGCAGTGGGAGACGGTTGCGGCCGCGCTCACCCAGCACCTCCACCACGTCGGTTCCCCTGGCTTCGACCCCGAGGACCTCGAGGCGCCCCGCAATCACATCCTGGTCTTCCACGGCGTGGGCGGCATCGGCAAGACGACCCTGTCCCGGATGCTGGAGGCGGCGCTCGCGGACGCCGTGCGCCGCCCGTCCCAGTGGGGCGAGCCGGGCTGGCCGGCCGACCGGATCCTGCCCGTACGCATCGACCTCGCCCGCTCCGCCGGCACCGACTTCGAGCAGATCGTGCTGACGATCCGCGCCGCCCTCACCCGGATCGGACGGCCGCTGCCCGCCTTCGACCTGGCGCTGCGCCGCTACTGGGAGGCCAACCACCCTGGCGAGCCGCTGGAGGAGTACCTGCGCCGCGGTGGGCTCGGCGCCCGGTTCGGGCAGGCGCTGCCGCAGCAGATGCAGTCCGCGCTCGCCGACGTCGCCCAGGCGCTCATGCTGCCCGGCACCATCGGCTCGGCCGTCGGCCAGCTCACCGGCGCCCTCGTCAGCGCGCTGCGCGAACACCACCGGACCGTACGCGCCCTGGCGGGCTGCGTGCGGCTGGCGGACCTGCTGGAAGCCGAACCCGACCTGGACACACTGTCCTTCTACCCGCACCTGCTGGCATGGGAGCTCGCCCATCTTCCCGAAGGCAAACGCGTCGTCCCGGTCGTGCTGCTCGACACGTTCGAGGACACCGGCGACCGAACCCGCCGGGACCTGGAACGGCTCATCCAGCGGACAGTGTGGCTGATACCGAACGCCTTCTGGGTGATCACCGGCCGCTCACGCCTGCAGTGGGCCGACCCCGCCCTGCAGGGCCAGCTCGACTACACCGGCCCCGCCGCCTGGCCCGGCCTCGCCCACACCACCGTGCCCGCCGCCCGCACCCCGGGTCGACCTGCCGCCGGACGGCAGGTACTGGTCGGCGACTTCTCCCCCGAAGACTGCGACGACTACCTCGCCCACCGCCTCACCCGCGACGGGCAGCCCCTCATCGGCGAGAACATCCGGCAGGTCATCACCGCCCGCTCGCACGGCCTGCCCCTCTATCTCGATCTGTCCGTCGCCCGCTTCCTGGAACTGCGCCGCACCGGCAGCAGCCCGCAGCCCAGCGATTTCGACCACGACTTCCCCGCCCTGGTCGCCCGCACCCTGACCGACCTCACCCCCGACGAACGCCACGTCCTGCGCTCGATCAGCCTGCTGGACGCCTTCGATGTCCCCCTCGCCACCCGCGCCGCCGGCCTCACTCACGAAGGACCCGCCCTGCGGCTGACCGAGCGCCCCTTCATCCGCGAAGACCCCTTCGGCCTGTGGCCCTTCCACCTGCACGGCCTGATCCGCTCCGCCGTACGCAACGCCGACGACACCACCGACGACCGCTGGAGTGAGACCGACTGGCGGCAGGCCGCCCAGCGCGCCTTCACCGCCCTGGGCGAACAGCACCACAATCCCTCCGGCCCCGGCCGGCTGCTGCTGATCGCCTGCCTGCGCCAGGGCCTGCGCCTGGCCCGCGACCACCGCCTGGACCTCGACTGGCTCACCGAAGCCGCCTGGACCTATGCCAGCGACTCCGTGTGGGAGCCGCTCGCCCCACCCGACACCGACACCGCAGCAGACCTCGACACCGCCGCCGACGCCCTGGTCGAACTCCTCAGCGCGCTCGCCCGCCGCCAGCACGAACACCGGGCTCGCACCGTCAGTCGGCTCACCGCCGTCCTCGCCGCCGAACTGCTGCCGACTGACCTGCAGGAGATGGCGCTCTACTACCGGGCCAAGTCCCTGCGCGACACCGGCCAGGCCGCCCCATCCCGCCGCGACTACCAACAGGTCGCCGACCAGGGCGGCCGCCTCGCCCCGGCCGCCCGCCGCGGCCTGGCCCACGCCGCACGCCTGGCCGGAGACTTCCCCACCGCCCTCGCAGCCGCCCAGAACCTCGGCTGGGAAGGCCGCCACCAACGTGTGATGGGCGACCTGTACTGGCTCCAAGGCCAACCCGAGCGGGCCGCCGCGGCCTACCTCGCTGGACGCACCGAAGCCGAACAGCATGGCAAGGCCGGCGAGGCCGCCCACAACCAGGCCCTGCACGCATTCGCCATCGCGCTCTACGCCCCCGACCAGGCCACCGCGGAAATCGACCTCGCCCACCAGCTCTTGGCCGGCCTCAATCTGCGCGCCACCACCATCAACGTCCGCCGGGCCGAACTCATCCGCGATGCCGGCAGCGACAGTGTCGACGACCAGATCGCCACGCTGCGAACCGAGCTCGATATCGCGGGCCTCGCCTCGCTGACACCTGCGATCGAGCTGGCCGGGGCCTTCCACCAGGCCGTCCTCGACGACCGCATCGCGCTGAACGCCACCCTCATCCGGCTACGAGAACAGACGTCCGCCGAAGATCACGCCTACTTCGTCGACATCGCCCACTTCATGGCCGGCCTCCCGCTACCTGCCGACCACACCGCGCCACACTGGCTCGACAGCGCAGCCGCCACCCGTGAGCGATGGCGTGCCCTGGTCATCGCCCGGCGCCACCGCCTCGGCATCTCCCAGTAACCGGCTTGTGAAAACGTCTCGAGCCTCATCCCGGTGACGGCGAGATGAGGCTCGGAGGCGACCCGGCAGGTCGTGGCCGGTCTAGATGTGGTGTCTCAGGACGTTGGTTCCACGGCGTCTTCGAATGTCAGCTGCTGCGGAAGGATGTCGAGCGGTTCCGGCGGCTGGTCGAAGGTGACGCGGTAGTCGCTGCCGGCGGTCCGGCTGATCGGCGGCTTCCCGCCCAGGACGGCGTGCGGCCGCTCGTGGTTGTAGTAGTTGAGGAAGTTGGCGAGCGAGACGCGGCGTTCATGCTCGGAGGTGTAGTCCCGGACATAGGCCCATTCCCGGGCCAGCGTGCCGTTATAGCGTTCGACCTTCCCGTTCGTCCGTGGCGTGTAGGGCCTCGTGCGCTTGTGCTTTGTGCCCGCCGCGGCGAGTGCGTCGGCCCAGGTCCGGGAGCGGTAGCAGGAGCCGTTGTCGGTGAGGACGCGATGGATCGGCGCGATGCCGTGGGCGGCGAAGAAGGCGACGGCACGGTGCCAGAAGGCGACCGCGGTCACGGCCTTTTCGTCCTCCAGAGCCTCGGTGTAGGCGAGCCGGGAATGGTCGTCCAGCGCGGAGTGCAGGTAGGTGTAGCCGACCTTCCCGGTGCCGGGACCGGTGCGTTTGGAGGCGCGGGCGGCGTCGGTGCCCACGCCGTGCATGCGCCAGCCGCCGCCTTCGGGGATGCGTCCGAGCTTCTTGATGTCGACGTGGACCATGTCGCCGACCCGGTCGTGTTCATAACGGATGACCTCGCGCAGCTGCTCGCCGGTGGACGGGTCCAGGTCGCGGAGCCGGTTGAGTCCTCGCCGCACGAGGATGCGGTGCACGGTGGCCGGCGCGACCGTGACGCCGTGCAGCCGTTGAAGGTCGGCAGCGAGTGGCGCGGGCCCGTGCTTGGTCTGCCGCCGCAGCGCTTCCACCAGGTCCACGATGTCCTCCGCGGTGCGGGCCGGGCTCGTGGCGGGCCGGGAGGAGTGGTCGAGCAGGCCGTTCTCGCCGTGCGCCCGCCATCGGGCGTACCACTTGGCCAGGCAGCGGCGGGAGATTCCGGCTTCCGCCGCGACGTGCGCGATCGGACGCCCGGTGTCCACGCGCTCACATAATCGGCGACGCCCTTCTGACGTCAGCGGGGCGTTGGGATGCCCGGCCATATCAGCCCATCAAGGGACCAGCTCTGAGTGCCCATCAGTTTCAGCGTGCACCCAGGCACTGACAATGACCGGTCCAAGCAGGTCAGGCAGGACGTGACCTGCTGCTGGGCCATGCCGAGTGCCAGGTGGAGTCCCTTGCGAGTCCTGTAACGGGTTGAGCAAGTGGGGGCACCAGAATCCCGGCCGGTGTCGCATGGTTCAGGCGGCAGCCCGGGGCAGGGAAAGCACTGGTCAGGGGACCGGACTAAAAATCTTAATGACTGTACCCCCCTAGGGTTGACTGTACCCCCCTAGGGAGGTACAGTCATTTGTGTAAGGACGACAACAGCAGAGAGGGCAGCGAGATGACCACCTACCAGATCGAGATCAAGAACTCCGACAAGACCCCGGTCAAGCGCTTCTACTTCGACGTCGACGAGGACACCGCCTACGAGATGTTCAACGAGTGGGCCGCCCGCTACGACAGCACTCACAAGCTGGAGCTCAGCTACCGGCGGACCGGCCGGTTACTCCCCGAAGGCCGACAGAGCGGATTCGCCGAGTTCATGAAGTAGACCAACCCCAGGGGGCCGGGAAGCCGGCCCCCTCCCGTTCGAAGGACCAATCATGACGGCCGCACTGAACGACCTCATCGCCTCGCTCCAGCAGCTTGCTGCGCTGCCCCCCGTCGAACGGGCCCGGCAATGCCCCTCGCTCATCGACGGAGCCAAGGCCGCGCTCGCCTTCGAGCGCGGCGCGGCCTTGGCCGAAGCCGTCGACAGCGGTGACTGGACCCAGGCCGAGATCGCTCGGGAGCTGGGCAAGTCGCGGCAGAAGATCCACGACATGATCGCCGCCTACCGAGAGCAACTCAAAGTCGAGTCATGAAGACGACTCCTGCCCAAGGAGAACGCGATGAGCACCGAAACCACCACCTTCCTCGCCTACGGCGTCCACATCCCGCTCCCCGCCAGGACCGACATCGGCGACGAAGCCGACCGCGTGGAAGACGCACTCCGCGCGTGGAAGGAGCAGTGCCCCGACGTCCGCTGCCTGACGGCCGAAACCCTGACCGGCGACCACCTGTTCCTCACCACACGCTGCGAACACATCGCCGCCGGCACGTTCAGGACGAACGTCACAAGCAGCGTCATCAGCGAACACATCGCCGACTGGAAGCGGCAGCTCAACACCGCCGTCCACGCCCTCGGCTACCACCAGTTGCCCGGCCTGTCCGAACCTGACTGGATGGTCGTCAACGACTACAGGTGACCGCCTGTTGCCCCCCGCTGTCCCGAACGGGAGCAGGCTGAACCCACCCGGACACCGTCCGCCGCCGTGCCGCCTCCAGCCGCTGAGGCGGCACCAACCTCATACGACAGCACATCTAGAGGTCCTGGACGGCGCGCAGGGCCTGGTCCACCCGGGCCATGGCCTCAGCGGCGACGGGGCCCAGAAGCTTCGCCCCCTCGAACCGGTTGACCCTGAGCTGCACGATGTTGACGGCGACCGCGGTGCACGGGAGCGGATCGCCAATCACCACCGACATGGCCGTGTCCGGGAACCGGCCGCTTTCGTGCAGCACGATCACGAGGACGGCGCCGTACGTCTCTTCCAGCCCGGTCAGGCTGATGATCAGGACGTTGCGGCCGTCGGGGAGTGCCCAGATCTCACCACGGTTCACAGGGTGTCGCCCTCGCCCGCCAGGTCATCGCCGAGACCGAGCGCGGCCAGCTGGCGCGCGGCATCGAGGGTGGCAGCGCGGCGGGCGGCACGCACCACATACGCGTTCACGCTCATGCCGGCCTCCAGGGCAGCTGCCTTGATCGAGGGTGCGAGTTCCTCGGGGATGCGCAGGGTCATGGTGGTGACAGACATGGTTGCAGCTTAGCCACCGGTTTATGGTGGCGGTAGTCGATAGCACAAGGTGGTGCCAGACAGCGGTACCGACTGATCCGGGAGGCCCGGCCGTACACCACCGGTTCGGTCACGCATCAAAAGACGCGGCAGCTACGGTCCTCGTTCCTTGCCTGTGCTGGCCGGCGGCCGTACGGCCGCCGGCGGGCGCCCTCACGCGGCCGCGGCCCCGAGGGGCTGTGGATGAACCGATCCGACTGCTCAGTCCGCCCTTGCCCCACTGCACCCCCGACGGACTCCTACTCAGCACGGACACCGTGGCCCGCCGCCACCGCCAGGCCCTCGACGCCACTGCTGCGGCGCTGCACCCAGAGATGGTCTGACCAGCTACAACGGCTGCGGCCCCGAACACCTCGGTATTCGGGGCCGCAGCCGTATGCGGGGCAGGTTCAGAGGGCGTCCGGGTCGAGGCCCTGCGCACGTGCGAGAGCGAACAGGACCCGTTCCATCTTGTCCAGACGCTGCGCGATCGGCCGGTCCCCCGGCGCTCCGACGGCGTCGGCGAGGGAGTCGGTGAAAGCGGCCATGGTGTCCTCAGGCACTTGAGACTCCAGCCATCATGAATGGAAACGGCCGTCAGGCCAGGTCAAGTTGGGTTCAGTGGAGTAATGCCGGTGCCCGCATACAGTTCGGGCTCCAGGGACAGGACCGTGAACGGGTCGCCCGCCTTCACGGCTTGCCAGGCGATAGCCGCGGCGTGCGCCACCGGCCAGTCAGCATGCGTCCAGTCCATCGCGTCCACAGCGTGCGCTGCGCTGAACGGCACGTGCTCCGCGAACCGCAGGGACGCCGCGTGCCTGCCCGCGCCGGCAACCTGCCGCTCAGCGGCCAGCACCGACAGGGAGGGAATGATCACCCGTCCGGTACCGCGCGAGGCCTCGATGTAGAGGCCGGTGAAGAAGGGATCCGCACGGAACAGGGCGGCCAGAGCGGTGTGGTCCAGTACAGCCGTCAGGTTCATGCGGCGGCGTCGCCCTGATGGGCCCGAATCCTCGCCCAGGCGTCCTGGCCGGCCCGCTGGACTTGGCCGGTGTACTCGATGCCGAGCTCACGGGCCGCCTCGGCAGCCCGCTGCTCCCGCTCGGCTGCCGTGAGCTCGCGGGCGGCGAGTTCTTCCAGCAGTTCCGTGATGGTTGTGCCGCGCTCGTCAGCGAGAACGCGCAGGCGGTCGCGTACTTCCTCGCTGGTCTTGATGCTGGTCGGCTTGCTCATACGGCCGATTCTACCGCCGGTAGACCGGTCGCGGAGCGGTGACGGCTGGCACCACTACGCTGCCGGCTGGGTGGCCTGCCAGTCCACTTCATCTCCGGGACTGGCGAGCGCCCGGACTTGGTGGTCGATGGGTCTTGGCTTGCTACTGCGAGTCGCGGTGAAGGTCACTGATGGCGTCGGCCAGGTGGGGGAGGTCGGACAGATCAATGTTGCGCGGGTTCGCCGCGTACCTGACCAGACCGAGCAGGCGGTGCAGGATGTCGGCTTCCTGTTGCTGCCGGTGCCAGTCCGGCCCGTCCGGGTCGCCGTCGTCAGGGGGCTCGGGCGGGGCGTTGCGGAACCGCTCGTCCTCGGCAACGCAGTCCCGCAGAGCGGTTGGCCACACAAGCGGGACCGGTTCAGGGGTGCCCTTGGTTTCGGAACCGCGGACCGCCAGGATGACCCGTGCCTCCTGCGATCGGTCGACACGTCCCTGGAGGTCACCGACAGCGGCCAGTTGAGCTGCAATGCGGCGGATCCGCTGCGCATGCTGGCGTGCCCACTCCCGTTCGGCGCGCCGGCTGCGTCGCTCGCGGGCCTGTTCGACGCGCTCGCTCTGGGTGCGCGGAACCGTGCCGTCTGGTCGGGTATAGGCCCGGCTGAGCTGGAGGTGTCGTCGTTCTGCCGCCTGGCGCCCGCTGAGTTCCTGCCATTGGGCGATGCGCGCCCACGTGATCTTTTTGCTGCGGGCGAGCGAGGTGAGTTTGAGTTCGTCATGGTCAAGCTTCTCGCGCAGCATCCTGATGACCAGAAGCGCGGCGAGCACGTCGGCGTCGGTGGCGTCGGGCAGTAGGGCGCCCTCGGCCCGCTGACAGATGCGGTCGTAGTTCCGGGCGATGTCCATCAGCCGCCCCGGCGAGCCGCCGCTGCGCGAGGGGAGCCGGCGGCCGCCCGAGGGAGCCTGGGTGAGCCGCACCCATGCCTGGTCCCGGTTGTGCTGCGTGTCCGGGCGCCGGTCTCCGGAGTTGGATGTCGTCCTCATGACGACTCCTCACGTCGTCTCGAGGATGACGTGTCCGGCGCCTGAAGTGGCGCGGGATCTCGCTCGGCCTGTGCCTGGACAGCTAAGACGGCTGGCTGCTGCGGCCATACGGCCCGCTCCCGCCCCTGACGGCGGCGCCTACGGCGCCAGGCGGTACGGACAGCGCCAGCGATGGCTGCCGTGAGAGCGAACATCACGGCAGCGATGTACTGGGCGCTGACGTCATGGATAAGGGATGTCGACATGGCTGGATCGGCGCACGTCATCGGTGTGCGCCTCGCTCCTCGTGAGAGTCGGCGGTACAGAAATCTGCCGCTTGGCATGCGCGAAGCTGCCATGACGGCGACGTCCACGCACAGCAGGAACGGCTCGGGACGGCCCCATCGCGGCTTGTTCCCGTGCGGAAGTCTGCCTGGCGCAGCCCAACTGCATATGCACTCTGGCCGCTCCCGCGCCAAGCGCCACCTTGCGCCACCCCGCCTTAGAGCGCATATCCGACAAAAGGATGCCCAAATCTCAAGGGGAATGTCGTCCTCCGGGTGCTCTCAGTCACCGCACACACCCACATCCCACCCAACTGCCCTCCATCTCCAGCCGGTTGCTCCGCACCCCGCGCTATCCCGTGCCGCCGCAGCACGCGCCGACCGGAGTCGGCGCCGTACTCGGACGGCCGCGACACGCCCAGCAGTTGGGGGCGATGGCCGTTGGCGGGTCGGCGGCCTCACGGCCTGTTCGGCTGCCTCCACTGATGGTCTGACTAGTTCGCCGAGCGGATGAACCCGCGACCGATCGCCCTCCGCAGCGACGCCCGGACCACTACGAAGATCCCAACCTGTTTGTGATCTTCGAAACGCAGCCCCGGCTGTGCGCCTCGTCCGTACCTGACGCTCCCTGATCGCCGCGCTGTTCGCGCCGCTCGCCCTGCTCACCCCCACCACCGCCCACGCCGCCACCGCGGCCACCGAGACTTCTGGCTGCGAGTGAGGCACCCGCGAACGACGGGCACGCCCCGTTCCCCGTCCGGCGCCGCCTTCATCGGCGCCGGATCCGGGCGGACAACCAGGGCCCGTGCGCGGTGCTTGAGCCGGCTACAGCTTGCGTAGTCCGCTGAGCACCCTTTCAAGGAGGGTCACATCGGGGATGTTCCCGGCCTCGGTGGCCATCGGCGCGTGAACATCAAGGAATCCACCTTCCACGAGATCTGCTACCAGGATGCGGGCCACTCCAAGGGGCATGCGCAGGAGCGCCGCGATCTCCGCGACGGACTTGCTCTCCCGGCACAGGTTGCCGATCCGCTGATGCTCCGGCAGCATCCCTGCCCACTGGGAAGGCTCGGCGACAGTGGTGATGAGCGCTTCGATGGCCAGCTGGTAACGCCGCAGCTCGCGTGCGGGTCGGTCGGTCGTGAAATCCGGTGCGATGCTCGCGGGGCCGGGTGTGCGACCTGTTCCGGTAACAGCAGCTGCAAGTGCTGCCCGGGATGCGGGGTAGGCCTTGGTGTCGGCTGCTCCACTGCCTTGCAGGCTCTGCAGACGAGGGCGGTCGCCGTACGGGTCTCTCTCGCGGCCGGCATCCGCAGCGTCCCCTGCCGCTTCCCGGTCTGCGGCCCGGCGGCGGGCTTCGGCTGTGACTCGTTCGAGTGCAGCGGACAAGGTCTCGGGTGCGGAATACCGTTCGACGAGCCGGTCGTAGGCGGCACCCTGATCGACCGACTCGGGCGCCCTGATGGGGGTCGGTTCCATCTTCATGCCTCCCTGTCCATCCGCATGGCGTTTCTCAGGGCTCGGCGCGCGTGGGTGAGGTTGGCCCTCGCCTGTGCGGGGGTGCATCCGAGGGCCTCCGCGATCTCCGAAGGCGTCATGTCGACCAGCGTCAGCGTCATGACCTGCTGCTGGCGCCGGGGCAGAGCCGCGATCGCGCTTCCTGCGACCAGTGCGAGCTCTACCGCGATGAGGTCCTGCGTCGATCCGCGATCAGCGAGTTCCCCTTCGGGCAGCCCTGACTGCCGGTCTTTCGCCAGTTGACAGGCCACCCGGAACGCGACCGTTCGGACCCAGGCCTGAGGTGCCGCCACTTTCGCCCAGTGCTCCACCAGCCTCGTCATCGCTTCGGCGGCGGCGTCCTGTGCAATCACCTCAGCGAAGCCCCGATGGGCGATCAGCATGGCGATCACCCGGGGGTAGTGGCTCTCGAAGAAGGCCGCGAAGCCGTCGGGCTCACTGTCCACTCCGATCGCCTCTCCGGCCCAGGCGCGCATCACGCTCGTTCCTGCGCTTCATGACCACAATCAGCAAGACCAGTGCAGCGGAAGCGAGCGTGAGGGCCAGCGAATTGGTGGTCGCGTACAAGGTCCCGAGACCTTCCAGAACGATGTTGATCACCAGCACTAAGCCAGCTGTCTCGCTGTGTTCCGAGCCCGAGGCCGGTTCAGGAACCGGATCTGTCCGGTCGGGCTGAGGGGGGCTTTCCGTCATGCCTACCTAGAGCCCGAAGAGCGCCCGCACGCAAAAAGTGAAGCGGGTCACACACGAGGGGCGCTGTGATCGCCAGCATCCGGGGGTGAAGGTCTGGCCCGCCGCTACGGGGGAAAGCGACAGGCCAGCACCACCACCCTGCCACAGCGACACTCACGCCGTACGACATGACGGCGAAGTGAAATTGCTCGCCGGTCGCAGAAGCGGACGTGGCCGCTGGAAGGTTCCTGTGGCCACGTCCACGGGTCACGGCCGAGGAAGTCGCATCGCCTTGACGCTGCGCGGTCGGGCGGCCTGTCGAAGTGTGTCCGCATCGCTCGCCCCTCGAACAGAGATGGCAGGCGCGTGCATCGGCGTGATCTGGGGGCACGGATCGCAGCAGGGTTTGGGGCAGGCCAGGAAGACCACCAGGCCGATGACGTCGGATTCGGTACGGCGGGTGCCGTGCAGGATGCGGGCCGGGGCGGTGCGCTGGTTCTTGCGTGGCGAGGGTGGCTGGGGGCTAGGGTGCATGGAAGGCGTCCCTTTCGTGTGGCGTCGTGGTGGGGAGTCCGCCCGGCCGGTGGCCTCGGAACCGGTGGCCGGAAACGGGACTCCCCTCCTTCTTCTCGTACTGCGCGCCGGTTCAGCGGCCAGCGGCGAACTCTTGCAGTTCGTCGACCAGTTGCCGGTCGGGGCGGGCCACGATCACGGAGCGGCCGGGTGCCCGTGCGGCGAGCCGGTCGACCTCGTGCTCCAGGCGGCCGGTGGGTGCCAGCGCGCGGGAGCCGTTGGAACGGACGTAGCGGGCGAACAGCTCGAGGCCTTCGAGGAACGCGGCATCGGGCGGCGTGGAGTCGGCCATGGAGTGGGTGAGCTGGTAGAACCAGTGCCAGGACCTCTTGGACTCGCCGAGCGCCAGGTGGTGCAGGTGCAGGCAGTAGGCGGCGGCACGGCTGCCGGCGCCCGCGGCGAGCTGCCACCAGAACTGGGCGGACTCGGGGTGGCGGGTGAGGTAGAGCAGGCAGGCGAAGGCGAGCGCGCCGTCGACGTCCAGGTGGTCTTCCGTCAGGGGTCCGTGGGCGGGGCCTTCGGCGATCTTGGCGACGTGGTCGGCGACGGCCGGCTCGTTGAGGACCCACCGGCACACCACGCCCAGGCGCTGGCCGGCCTGCGCCGCGCGGGCGATGTCCGTGGTCGGGGTGGGGCGGCGGGCGTCGGCGGCGAGCCGGCGCAGCCCGGCGGCGACGTCGAACCGGCGCGGGACGGTGACGGGCAGCCGGATCTCGTCGAGCAGGGCATCCAGGGTTGTGGTGGTCACTTTCGTTCCCCCTTCTGCTGGGTCTTCTTGCGGTCGTCGGGCAGGCCGAGTTTGAGGCGCAGGCGTTCCTTGCCGCGGCGCAGGTGGTGGCCGACGGTGCGGTCGTCGATGCCGACGTACCAGGCGATTTTGGCGACGGGGTAGCCGAGGATGTAGCGCAGCACGATCACCTCGAACTGCCGGTTGGGCAGTTCCGCGATCGCCTCGTACACACCGCTGGCCGACTCCATCTTGTGGAGCTTGTCCCGGGCCGTTGCGAGCGCCGGTGCCAGCGCCTGTGCGATGGGCCCGTTGATGACGAACGCCGGTGCGCGGCCCTCGCGTTCGAGACGGTCGTGCACGGCCCGCCGCATGATCGCCCAGGCGCCCTGTTCGAGGGAGCCCGAGCTCAGCAGTTGCGTCCAGCCCGCGAGGATCTGCAGGAACACCTCGTGTATGACCTCTTCGGCCACCTCGCGGGTACCGAAGTGGGCCTCCGCGTAGGCGTGGAACGGTTCCTGGTGGCCGAGGTAGAAGGCCTCGAAGTCCAGCGGCAGGTCCAGCGGCTGGTACATGGACTGTGACAGCCCCGCACCCTGGTCGGAGGCTGGGGCGTCCTCCTGGGCGTCGTCGTGACTCACGCGGGCCTCCCGGCGGAACGGCACATGGGCAGGCTCTTCCTCTCCATCGAGGGTCGGCTGGACCGGCGCCAACTCGTGCGCGCCGACGGCCCGTTGGGCCTGCCACCTACCTAAGTGATTCGCGGGACGGATCACTCATGGCCCATAGAAAAAATCACCGAGCGTTCCGCCCTCACCGCATGCTGCAACCTTCAACAAGCGCTGCTAGTCACCCTCGGTAGCTTCCTGACCAGGCCGAACACGACCGGGGGACACCGCGAACATGCCTGCGCATCCCGACGGTGTTCTGCATCACACCAGGTCCGTCACCCGGCGCACGCCCGGCACGAGTCGGCGTGCAAGCATCCCGTGCACGCCCCTGAGCTTCACTAAAAGTGACTGTATGACTGTCTGCCGAATTGAGGCTGGGGTATCCCGCGGCGTCCCCGCCCCTCCCGGCCTGCGCTCCCCCGCCGGGTATGAGCCCGTCCTGCAGCCCGCGCCTGCCCACCCAGGCACGGGCCGTCCCCGCTGATGGTGTGACTAGTTCGCCGAGCGGGTGAACCCGTTGCCGAGCAGCCGACACGGCGCCGCCCCGGCCGCTACGAAGATCACGACCACTTGTGATCCTCGAGAGGAAACCGGTCCGTGCGCCTCGCCCACACCCGACGCACCCTCGTCACTGCGCTGTTCGCGCTCACCACCCTGCTCATCCCCACCACAACCCAAGCCGCCGTCGCCGCTCCCCCGCTGCAGCGGCACGCGCCCGGCGAGACCATCATCCTCCCGGTCCGCGATGCCCTGGCCGCGCTGACCGTGGCGGACGAAAACCGCACTGGGTACTCCCGGGACAAGTTCCGCCATTGGACGGACGCCGACAAGGACGGCTGCAATACCCGCGCCGAAGTCCTCCTGGAGGAAGCCGTCACCGCCCCGGACGTCGACGCGAAGTGCCTACTGACCGGGGGCAGCTGGTACTCCCCGTACGACGACCAGTACCTCGACAGTGCCCGCAAACTTGACGTTGACCACCTCGTCCCGCTCGCCGAGAGTTGGGACTCTGGCGCCTCCGCCTGGACACCGAAGGAGCGCGAGGCCTATGCCAACGACCTCGACGACCCGCGCGCGCTGATCGCGGTGTCCGCCGCCTCGAACCGGTCGAAGGCCGACAAGGACCCGACCGAATGGCTCCCCCCGTACGCCGGCTACTGGTGCACATACGTCACCAACTGGGTCGCCGACAAAACCCGCTACCAGCTGACCGTCGACCCCGCCGAGCGGACCGCCCTGGCTGAGCGCCTCGCCGCCTGCCCCGACCAGTCCATCACCGTCACCCTCGCCCGCTGAGCAGGCGTCTGGCCTGTCACCAGGCGGAAAGGTGGGTGACGGGCCAGACGGAGAGGACGCTACGCCCCGGGGGCAGAGGCTCGGCGACGGCGCCCCCACGGCACCACCGTCGAAGAAGGCATCCGGCAGGGCGCGGCCGTCGTCCACCAGGTCGTCGACCACTGCCGGACCCTCGGCGTCCAGACCGCCAGCGTGTTCCTGATGTCCGACCGGAACTTCCGGCGCGACGCCGGCGAAGTCGACGTCCTGGCCGACCTCCTCGAAGCCGTAGCCTCTACCGGCCCGCTCCGCGTACTGACCACCACGAGCCCCTGCACTCTGCTCCCGCCGCGCCTCGCGGCCGCGATACGCCGCGCCGAGCAGACCACCGACGATCGGCCGGGGATGACGGTCTGTCTGGGCATCGGCTAGGACGTCCGCCAGGCCGCCACCCGCGCCCTGAGCGCCCCGGACTACGACGAGCCGTCGAGCGGTACCTGTCCACGGCAGGCCTGCCCGACCCTGACCTGATCATCCGCACCAGCGGCGAGCGCCGCCTGTCAGCTTCCTGCTCTACCAGGCCACGGATGCCACCCTGTGCTTCCAGGACCGGTACTGGCCCGACTACACGCGCTTTGCGCTTGGGCGGGCCATCGCCGAACACGCGGAACAACGACGCACCTTCGGCCGCTGAGATCTCACCGGCAGTTGTGTAACAAGCACATCCACAACCTCAGGGGCGTTCCCAGTCCTCGGTACGGTGCTACCCACCTACGCAGATGACACCAGGAGAGGCGACGTGTGGAGCTACATTCGCTGGGCTGATTCAAAGCTAGCCCAGTGGTTAGAGCGCAATTGGCCAGAGGAGCTCAATGCAGCCGCGTGGACTACCACCACGACTTTCCAATACGCCATGGCTGAACTTGCCGGAACAGCGTTCAGTATTTCATCTCACGTATTAGATGCTATTCGACTGGATGCGTACAGGGAGAGGCTCCATCAAAAAGTCATCCGGTGCCGTCTTGCAGAGGTGGCGGCGCTGGGGATGCTGCTGACTTTTACGCCGTATGCTGCACCGCTCCTGCGTCACGCCTACAGCTCGGCATTTGAATGGTGGCCTGAATTCTCTGCGAACCCCGCGATTTCGGTGTTCAGGTCTACTCCCCCGGATGAAGGATTATTTTCAGACGTCTCGTATGTTGGCTTTTTGTTATTGTTCGCTACGATTCTGCTCGAAGTGGCATCCCCTAGGCATCGCTTCAAAATTCCCCCTGACCGGCCTGGCTATAGCTCAGTACCCTACGCTTGTGCGCTGGTGGCAATTTTCTGCGCTGCGGCAAAACAAAACATCCCCAGTCGCAAGAAAGAACACCTCAAGCGTGTTGACCTCGCCGTATCCCGCCTCGCCGAGGAGTTGCTGAAAAACTCAGGTGACAGGGCCCTATTCCCAAGAAGGTCGCCGCGCACGAAGGCGGCACGCGACCACGCTGCCCTGGTCGCCGCGGCTGTCCACAGGGCAAGTCTTCAGATCGACGTTTCCCCCGAGGCAGCATTCACGGAACTCGGCAACATGGCGATGAGGATCTGCGAGGCGTACGTTGACTGCCGCTGGGGGCGACTCCTTGAAGAGAGCGAGTTGACCGGCCTGGTGCCCGAGCGGAGCCGTGAACCGCTGCGTCTCGCTATCGCCGGGTGCCTCACCATCGCAATCGGGGTTGCAGGAGCGTTCCTCGGTGTCCCCGACGGAGCCCTGCCGATGCTGTTCGGGCTCGTCGGGTTGATCTCCTTCACGCTGCTCATGGGCCGCACGCCGCGGTCCCTGGAACTGCTCGACGCTATGAGGGGTGTTCAGCGGCCGTAGCTCGAGGGGCGTCTACCCACTTGGCCGTGATCATTTTTGCCCAATGGGCAACTCCCTGGGCCCCGTACGAGCGACACACGGGGCCCTATCACGGGGTGGACACCGTACCGATACGGGCTCACTGCCTGGAACGGTGGCACGGTCTGACTATCGTCACTCTCCTGACATTAACCACAGCGGGCGCCTCGCCTGCACGAACTACTCGCACGCCAACTTCCCGGACCTGGCACGGTCCCTGACTCACCGCTGTCGTCCCGCCCTCACGCCGTGCTCCGGTGCTGCACCGGACCAGCGCCGGCCACCGCGCCAGCATTTCGTTCCGCTCGCTCTTCACGGGCCCGGCGCAGGGCCGCCATCCGAGAGGCCTCGCCCTCACGGCGCCGGGCACGGGCCGTCGCGAGCGCGGCCGGCGCATCGTCGGGCATGGCCTCGGGCTCGGGGAACGTGCGGGCCTTGAGCTCGCGCGCCCGTCGCGCCGGATGGCCGACGTCGTCCGCGGCTTCGGCTTCGCCGTACGGATGTTGCCTCCGTTCTTGCGCGCCGCCTCCAGCGCGGCGCGCAGCGCGACCCGGGCCAGGTCGACGCCGGACACGTCGCCGCTCATGCCGACCCCCAGGGGGTGTAGCCGAGATTCAGGTGCCCGAGGCGGGACAGGCGCTGCACCGTCGCGACGAACTCCCTGGTGAACAGGCGCTGTGCTGACGTCTCGCCGTAGCGGTCGATGTGGTCGAACACGACCTGGTGGTCGTGTGCGGCGCGGGTGCGCCAGTCCAGGACCTGCTCGCGGGTCAGGTCCTCGAGGACCAGCTCCTGGTCGACAGCGACGTCCCGCGGTGCGGGCACGGCGGGTGCCGGGCGCGGAGTGGGCAGCACGGCCGGCGCCTGCGAGCCGGCCAGCTCCTCGAGGGACGGGTGCGCGGCCGCCGCCGCGGCACGGGCCTTGGCGGCCGCCGCCTGCCGGGCCCTGACCTGCTCCCACCGGTATTCGCGGGCCCACGCCTGGGCGGTCACGTCCTCGTGAAGCTGGCGGTCGACCGCCGCGCGGCGTTCCTCCGCCGTGGCGTACGGCATCGCGTCGTCGACGGCGGCCGCGACCGCACGGCGCCGGGCAAGGCTGTTGGCCTGCCGGTCCTCGCACCGCGGGCAGTCCCCGCCCGAGTCGAGCAGCATGCGGTCATCGCACAGCGCGTCACCGCACTCCTGCCGCTGGGGCAGCGCCTTGCTGATCAGCCAGCCCACCGGGTCCTTGACCGGACCGCCCCGCAGCAGCTGTTCGGACAGGCGCCTGGCGACCCGGTCGGCGAGGACCTGCGGCGCATCATCCCGGCCGACGAACCCGCTCAGCGTGGCCAGCTCGGAGCGGGCGGCGGCCTCCACCAGGCGGCGGGCGGCGGGACGCTCCAGACGCCCCCACACCAGAGAGACCGGCGCCAAGACCACCCGCAGATCCTCCGCCGGCAGAGCCGTTCTCCCTCCCTGCTGCCTGCCCTGACCCGCCCCGGCCACGACCCGCACCGGCTTGCCGGCCACCGGCCCGCACCCGGCGTTCTTGCTGCTCATCGACTCGGACTCCTGCCGCTGTTCCCCGCGCAGCGGGTCGCCCGCGCCACGGTCAGGCGACGGCCGGACGTCAACCTCGCCGTCGACGGCCTGATCCTCGCGCGCGCACGCGCCCTCCGGCCGACGGCCGTCCGCACCACGGCCTTCGCCGGAACACCCACCAGAAAGAGCAGCAGACAGGACGGGAACAGCCACGGGAGGGTGATCAGCGTGAAGGGCTGCCGTCAGCGCGGGGTCTGCCACATCAGCCTCACCGGGCACCGGCATCTCGCCGACCTGCAGATCTGCCTCCGGCTCGGAGGTCCCACTACCCCCTGCTGCAAGCGCGGGGTCTGAAAACGCGGGCTCGACAGCCTCCAGACGGTCCTCCCGGGCGTCGGCGATCCCGTCCCGGCCGTGGGCGGCCGCGACCGCCGGCACCACCAGCCGGGACCGGTGTCGCAGCCCGGATGCCGTTCGCACCCGGACCCGTACCACCAGGTCCTGGTCCTCCAGGCGCTCCAGTACCCGCTCGCCCGCCGATGCCGTGCAGCCCAGCAGCCGGGCCACCGTCGCCGCCGCCCGACCCCGTCGGGTGTCCACCGTCCCGCCGCACTGCCGCACCCGACCGGTCTCCCGGGCCTCCAGCACCAGCAGCAGCAGCGCGAGCCGGTCCGTCGCCGCCGCCCGGCCCGTGCGCGGCCCGAGCAGCCCGGCCGGAGTCACCCGGCCGTCCCGGTGCGCCCAGCCCGGCGCCATCACGGCCTCGAGCAGCCGCAGCAGCGTCGCCAGTTCCTGCTTCGCCAGGGCCAGCGGATGCCCGACCACGCCGTGCGCGGCCCACATCGGCAGCACCTTGCACTTCAGCCCGATGTCCTGGCCGGACTCGCCTTCCGCCGTCTCCACGCAGACCACCCCGGACCGGCGCAGACCTGACACCACTTCCGAGGCGACGTACGAGGCGGACAGCCCCAGCCACCGCGCCAGCTCCGGCGTACGGATCTCCACCACACCCGACTCATACGGCGTGCGCGACGCCAACACGATCACCGCGAGACGCACCGCGTCGGTCATGCCGTCCAGGCCGGGGGCATCCAGCAGCGCCCGCACCGCACCGCCCAGCCGGGCCCGGGCATCCCGTCCCAGCGCCAGCGGGTGCGCCGGACCGCGCACCGGCACCGGGCCTGCCTGCGCGGGCACCGACCGCAGCCGACGATGCGGAACATCACCACGGGGGGTGTCGACGAACCCGGAGCGGGCAGCGGGGATAGCAGCCGACGCCGCGACCACACTCACTGCCCCTCCCCTACCAGTACGTCCAAAGAGATCATCCGGAGATCGTCACCCGGGTGGTCTGTGGACAGATTCCGCTGCGCGGAGGCGGGCCTGTGGACAACAGACTGCTGAGGCAGAGAGCAGGCGGCCGTCGCCACGCGAAGCGTGTGAAGAACTTGCTGTTCCGCCGGACTTACGGCACGAATCGGGCTGTGAAATCCGTCAAGACGCGACTTCGCAGACGCCCAAATGGGGGTAAAGCGGGTGTATGTGGGCTGGCGAAAGCCCAAGCAGTCGTGCAGAATGACGACGTCCTCCTTCGTTGAAGGCGGTCATGACGAAGCGCCTCTTGAGGTGCTTCGGGTTCTGGTGAGAACCGAGATCGAACCGCTCGCAGCCGGCGGCAACCGGGGCGGGCAGCTCCTCCAAGAGGTCGGCAAACCTCACGGAGAGCAGATGGGCGTGGAACCTGGTGACGGGCAAATCACCGGGCAGACGCCCGGGGCGGCCAGAAGACCTGCATCGCAGGCGCCGCCCCCGAACGACCTACGTCATCCGGACCTCCTCAGCAGAGGGGTGAACCGGGGTGCCCGCGGACAGCACGAACGCCCCGTCGACGGACCAGCAACCGGCATGGCTGCTGACCCCACGGCGGGGTGCGGTGTGTCGGGTGACGGGTACGGGTACCCTGATCACGTCGGCACCTTCCTTCTCGCGAAAAGGGTGCTCGGCAGGCTTTCGGACCCCCACTACAAGGTCCGTCGGCCACGTGGCCCCTCCCGGCTTGTCCAAGGCCGGTCGACGGGGCCACTTTTTTTGATCAACGCTGAGGATCACCCTACCGTTCCTGCTGAATTCCGGGTGCCCCAGGTCTGTACGTGTCGCAAAGCCGGTCGGCCGCTGACGGCACATCATGGCGAGGCCCCTTCCAGCCCAGTTCGCAGCCAACGATGATCACCTGCATTGACCACGTGGCACGTACTCCTGATCCGAACAGGGACCGGCCCCGAATCCAAGGGAGTTTGCATGACTACCACCGCGAATCCCGCCGGAAGGGAAACAACTTGCTGAACCGGCCCGCCGTACGGGCCGAGCCAACACCCAGCCGTCCAGGAAGCGGGCGCCGACGCAGTCCGTCCGACGCCGTCGATACGCTCGCTGACGTGCAGCAGCGCCTCGCCCTCTTCGATCTGGACGGCACGCTGGTCGACCGTCAGGCCGCCTACAGCGACGCCGTCGCTGCCCTGTGCCGCAACCACGACCTCGGTACCCCGGCCGAACAGTGGCTGCTCGCCCGGCTCGCCGACCGGGCGAACCCGAGTGACTTCGCCGAGCTGCGCACCGTCTACGGCCTGACCGAGTCCGCCGAGGGGCTGTGGCAGGAGTACGTCGACCGGATCGCGGCCGCCGTCACGTGCCGTCCCGCGGTCCTCGAAGGCCTCGCCGAACTCCGGGGCGCCGCCTGGACGATCGGCATCGTCACGAACGGGTCCTCCGACACCCAGCGCGCCAAACTCGCCGCGACCGGCATCACCGGCTTGGTCCACGGCATCGCGGTCTCGGGCGACCTGGAGATCCGCAAACCCGACCGGCAGCTCTTCGAACTCGCGGCCGCGCGCTGCGGCCTGTCCCTCGCCGGCGGCTGGATGATCGGCGACAACCCCGCCGCGGACATCGGCGGCGGCCACCAGGCCGGCCTGCGCACCATCTGGCTGCGCGGCCGCCCCTGGCCCGACACCCTCCCGGCCCCGCACCACACCGTCGACGACGTCACCGACGCCATCACCATCCTGCTCAGCGAGAGGCACTAACACCGTGGACCAGCCCACCGTCGGCATCCTCCACCCCGGCAGCATGGGCGCCGCCGTCGCCGCCTGCACCGCGACGCACGCCTCCTCGGTCCTGTGGTGCGAAGCTGGGCGCAGCCCCGCGACCATCGCGCGCGCCGAGCGGTTCGCCCTGACCGGGGTGACCACGCTGACCGAGCTGCTGGACCGCAGCGACATCGTCCTCAGCCTCTGCCCGCCGGCCGCCGCCGAGGACCTGGCCCACGAGGTCGCCGAGCACGGCTTCACCGGGGTGTACGTGGAGGCGAACGCCATCAACCCCGAGCGGACCGTGCGGATCGCCGAGCTGCTCGGGGCCACGGCGACCGTCGTAGACGGAGGGGTCATCGGCTCCCCACCCGTGGGCGGCAAGAGCCCGACCCTGGTCCTGTCCGGCCCCGCTGCCGCGGTCACCGAGGTCGACGCTCTGTTCGCGGGTACCGATGTGCAGACGGGGATCCTGGGCGCGGAGGTCGGGAAGGCGTCCGCGCTGAAACTGTCGTACGCCAGCTTCCAGAAGACGAGCCGTGTGCTCGTGGCGCTCTCGGTCGGCCTCGCCCACGCGTACGGCGTAGACCAGGAGCTCCTCCAGGTGGCAGCCCGGCGCAGCGACTCGTACCTCGCCGAGCCCGAGTACATCGCCAAGACCGCGGCCCGCGCCTGGCGCTGGGGCCCGGAAATGGATGAGGTCGCCGACACGCTCGCCGCGGTCGGCCTCCCCCCGGAGATGCTGCGCGCGGCCGCGTCCACGCTGGCACGGTGGAACGACGCCAAGGACGACGGCGAGCTCACGCTCACCGACGCCCTCGACAGGCTCGCCCAGCCGTAGCCCGCGCTCATGCCGACGCCGCTCCCACCCGCTGCACCAGCAGCTGGTCGATGAGCCGCGCCGGCTCCTGCGGGGAGACCGCCGAGGTGTCCACGGTGAGGTCCCAGACCATGTCTGGGTGCGCCTCCAGGTCCTGCCAGGTCGCCTCCCACGCCGCCAGCCGCGCAGCGGTGTCGCGGTCACCCCGCGCTTCGGACCGGTTCGCGGTCATCTCCTTCGGGCACCACAGCAGCACCGTCGACCAGACGGCCGGATAGCCGCCGACCACCGCGCAGACGCCGTCAATCTGCCCGAGGTGCAGCACCGGCACCCCGTTCGCGAACGCCGAGGCGAGCCCGGGCCGGTCGATTGCATAGGTGTTGCCGTACCGCCGGTTCGCATAGACGACGTCGCCCGCGGCTTCCAGCGCGAGCAGCTGCTCGGCGGTCCCCATCCGGTAGCCGTGGCTCTTGCCCGAACCGACCTTCAGGCGCTCAAACTGCCTGTACTGAGAGGAAAGTTGCGCCAGGGCCCGGGTGACCGTGTCTTTGCCCACGGCCGGCGGCCCGTAGAGGACGACACCGTGCTTCATACCGCCACCGTCCCGATCGCCTGGCGAGCTTGATCGGCCAGCGAGATCGCGGCGCCCATCCGGTTGTCCACCACGAGATGTGGGACGGACGGACGGAGATTCACGTCGACGGTGGCGATGTACTCCTCCCACCGCTCCAATTTCCAGGCGTCCCGAGCCGCGCCGCGGTGCGAGATGTACTCGTGCATCGACTCCACATCGCACTGCACCCAGATCGGCGCGACATCAACGCCATGCGACGCGCACTTGTTGATCAGGCGCTCCATCCACTCCTGGTCCGTGAGCTCGGCGATGAACGGCGCGGTGACCACGGTACTGATGCCGCACGACACGTTCGAGTAGACGGCCTGCATCAGCGCGGCGTACTCAGCGGGCCGGACCCGCTCGCGATACAAGTCGGTGTGCCGGTCGTGTGCCTGCGACCCCAGAGCGGTCAGCAGCGGCTCCACCAAGGGACGGGTCAGCGGGTCCTTGTCAACCAGCGGCCAGCCCGTCAACTGCGTAAGGAACCTGGCGAACTCGGTCTTCCCTGAGCCAGCGAACCCGCCCACCAGCACCACACACGGCTTGTGAGGATCGCCGCCGGTACGACGCCGCTTCCACGCCTCCATCACTCGCTGCTGCCAGCTGTAGCTGTCGAAGCCGTCCCCGTCCGCGATCCGCGTCAACGCCCGCTCGACAGCTATGACGTGCAGACCATTGCGCTGTTCAGGCAGCGGGGTGACCTCGAACTTCGTCTCCTCCCCCGGCAGTGCCGGCCGGAAGCCCAACGACGGCTCCGTCGCCCCGTACAGCAGGCAATAGGCCCGGCGGTACGGCGGCCCCGGGTAGCTCTCACCCGTCTCGTGCTGCGACAGCGTCTGAGGATTCGCGGCCGGCACATCTTTCAGCCCGGCCTGCTCAGCAACCAGCCGCAGCCGCTCACCGGCTTCCTCGAGCGTCAGCCCGTGCCGTTCCCGGTGCTCCCTGAGCTTGTCCGGGCGCCACCCAGCGCGCTTACCCACCCCGTCAGCCTCCGTCTTCACCATGATCCGGAGCCTAAGCGCGGGCCCCGAAAAGCTGTGTGTAGTTACTCGTTGAAAACGCGTTGAGGAACTCGTGCACGGAAGTGACGAGCTCTTCGTGATGTTCCTGAGAGCCCCATCCGGGTGTGATTGCCCCCACAAAGCGAAGGTCTTGGAGGGGGCAGATCAGTGGCTATTCACCAGGCGTCAGGAGCGGCCGCCATGCCACACTCCAGGACGGAGAATGTCCTCCCACACCTCCAGCGGGCCTTCGTCATCGGAGTAGAGAGTCCGCAGAACGAGTACTGGGATAGGAACGTCTGGCGGCACGTCGATGCCGAACTCATCGAGTTCGTTGTTGGAAGCAAGCCGCGCGGTGCTCTGCTCCGGCCCCGCGGTGATCGTCTTGCCGGTGCGCTCGGTGTACAGGTCGTGCCGGAACTTCGGCATCGGTCCCGCGTCGAGCAGCTCCGGCAGAGGGCCCAGAGCCCGCATGTGAATCATGTTCAGAGCCAAGACCGTCGGTTTGCCGTCCTGCATAAAGGTTCGGCTCCGCAGCACGATCTCGTCGTACAGGTCGATCTTGAGGAGGTTCGCAACCTCGGGATCCGCGCACGAGCGCAGTACGGAGCGAGAATTCACGTAGGTTTCCCGGGGAGCCAGCGGCCTGCCAGTGCGGCGAAGACGCTCCAAACGTGCGGCGCCGGTGAGGATCGACGGAGGGATGTCGCTGGGGCTCAGCACAGTGGTGCCGCTGCCCTGTGTCGTGCGAATCAGCCCCTCAGCCTCCAGAGCTTGGTAGGCGCGATGGACCGTCGCTGTTGCTCCCTTGCCTTCGGCGACAAGGGCCTGGACCGACGGAAGCCGGTCGCCAGGGCCGTAGTCGCCGTTCTCGATCTTTCTCGCGATCTCATCTGCGATCTGTCGCCACTTTGGCGGCTTCGGAGCCGGGGCTGGCATGGCGACTCCTCTCGACTCGGCTGTGCCAAACAGTCAACCACATTCTAGAAGACCTTGACATGTCTTCTAGAAGACTTCATTGTTGTGTCTGCGAACGGCGCTAAAGCCCTCCGCATCAGTACGACCGCAGGTAGTCGTCCGCCTCTCGGGGTGGCCGGGGTTTCAGAGAGCTTCACCAAACTCCCCCGGGCCTGACCGCACGACGACTTGTGTGCACCTCGCAGCGCAGTGCGCTGTCTGTCCTGCGGGACGCCGGCCTTGCCGTGCGGCCTGGAGGGCGGAGAGAGCATCGCGACGCATTCCGTCCTCTCCGTCCATAAGGAGTTCACGTGCCGGCTTCGACGCCTGAGTCCACCGCCCGCCTCCGCAAGAGCCGGACCCGCTCCCGGAACATCAACCCCCGCCCGGCACTCGCCGTCTCCAGCCTCAAGCCTCACCAGTACGACCTGCACCCCTCCTGCGCGTCGCTGATCTGCCCCGACTGCAAGACGTGGGTGCCGATCACGGGACTCAGCGCCAAGAAGCGGAAGCTCGTTCCGCACGACACCGGCGTCGCCGGGAAGGACGTGGCGGTGCGCTGCCAGGGCAGTAACCGTCTGGTCAGCATCGACGTCCTGGTCAAGGCGTGGCAGGGACGCATGGAGGTGGGCGGTCCGGAGGCCAGCGGCCGCCGTTCGGCCCGCCAGCACTACAAGCCGCTTCCGGCCCCGGCCAAGCCCGTCACGAAGATGACCCCGGAGCCCGCGAGCGCGGACGATGCTCTCACTGCCTACCGCGAGCACCTCAAGAAGTGCCGGAACAGCACCGTGGCCGGCCACTGCGGCGGCACCCACCGCTGCGCCGACGGCGCCCGGCTCGCCAAGCTGTACGAGCAGCTGAAGCGCGCCGAGCCGCTCCGTCAGCGTGAGGCCCGCGTCGACGCGCTGCTCGCTCGCCACCGGTCGACCAGGACGTGGGCTACGCACAGCGCGGCCACGGAGAACGTGAAGGCGACGGCCAAGCGCAGCGGGACGACGGTCGAAGAGGCCAACAACTCCTGCCGGGTCCGCGTGGCCGACACGGTCTCCGACTACCGCGGCCCCCAGGTGCCGCTGCAGCCGCTCCGGATCGGTGCCTGACCCCAACTACGCACGAACGACCACGGCCCCGGCCATCCCGAGCGATCGGGGAGGCCGGGGCCGTGGCTGCTCGTACGACCAGCCAAAACGACGACAGCCCCGGCGACTTGGAACCCCCCGGGGCTGTCCAGGACCTGACTGGAGGACCTGTGCAGACCAGCATGACACTCCCGGCGCCCGCCGCCGAACCCGACCCGATGATCCTCGAAGCCCTCCGCCGGGTCGTCGACGACCAGATCGGCCCTCGCACACCGGGCTCCATCTACCAGAACGTCGACGGCGCCTTCGAGGTCCTCGCGGTGATCCGCGACCCGCAGCGTGCTCGTGAGTTGCTGGGGCGCCGGGGCGCGCAGTGGGCCCTGGTCGTGAAGGACGTGCTGCGGCCCGGTGCCGAGCCCTTCGCGATCGGCTCCGTGTGGACGACCTCGGACTACCTGGTCCGTGAGGCTGCGGCGACCGGAGGGGTGAAGTAATGGACTGGCGTCACAACGCGGTCTGCCGCGAAGAGGACCCCGAACTGTTCTTCCCGATCGGCAACGTGGGGCCGGCGCTCCTGCAGATCGAGGAGGCCAAGTCCGTCTGCCGCCGCTGCCCGGTCATGGACCAGTGCCTCCAGTGGGCGCTGGAGTCCGGACAGAACGACGGCGTCTGGGGCGGGCTGTCCGAGAACGAACGGCGCTCGATGAAGCGCCGCGCCGCCCGTGACCGCGCCCGGAACGCGGGGTGACGGTATGAAGAGGGCCACCCGTAGGCGCTTAACCGCCGTCTTACGCCTGGTCCTGGCCGTGACCGGCCAGTGCTCCGAGTGCGGTGGACGATTCGAGGGCTGGTCCGGGGGCGTTTGCGACGCCTGCCGGAACCGCGGGTGATCGTCGTGCCCGACGATCTACTCACCCGCTACATGAGGGCCGACACTGCCAACCGCGCGCACGGTGAGACCTGCACTGAGTGCTCGCCGGACGTGCGGTGCGAGGTCGGCAAGCGTCTGCAGGAGTCGTTCAAGCGACTCCAGGACGCCTACCTCGCTCAGCAGAAGAAGCGGATCTGACCCGCAGGACGGGGCGGAACCCCAACTCCCCGCCCGCACGACGCTGTTCCACCAGGCCGTCCGCCCGCACCACGGGCGGCCGGCTTTTCGCACGTCTTCCGCCCGGGAAGGTCCCGGGATCGTCCTCCCCGCAGGAGTCCCCATGGACAGCACCGCCCAGCTCGACACCGCGACGACGGCGGCCGGCACCACGCTGCCGGACTCGCTGTGCACGCACACGCCGAAGTGCCCGTCGGCCACCAGCTCGGACCGGGAGGCCGCGCACGCCGTGGCCAGCCACCCGGAGCAGGGCTGGAGCTTGCTGTGCAACGGCGTCCTGGTCTTCGACGACACCGGCGAGCTGCTCCCTGACGGCCAGGTCGTCGCCCCGCACCGTCACCTCACGGTCGTGGCCTGACGGCTGCACCGACCGCTGAACCTGGCGGCCGGGTCGGGCGGTGACTGGGAGCCGGACAGTCCGGACGCTCCGGCCCTCGGGCCGGTGTACGCGATGTGAGGAGACCACGTGACCCAGCAGCAGACGCAGGCCACGCGCCCCCAGACCACCTACACCAAGGGCGACATCGTCCTGTTCCGCGACGTCGAACGGTTCTGGCTCGGGCTTCCCGGCCACACCTTCGTCGGCCGGGTGGAGCGGTCCTGGATCCACGCCGACACCCGCAAGGTCCTCTACGACCTGACGGAGCTGAGCGGCAACCGGGCCCGCGCCGGGATCGACCCCGTCTACATGCGGCTGCTCCCGGCCACGGACGCGATGCGCGACATCGACACCGCGCCGCTCAGCGAGCCGGACACCGGCGCGATGACCCCGGCCGCCGTCGCCTGGCTGCGCCAGCACCTCGGTCAGGACAGCAGCGCGCTGCCCGCCCGTCCCTGACCGCCTGCCCCACGCAGACGGCCCTCCGAGTCCCCGGCATTTGAGCTGCCGGGGCCTCGGAGGGCCTGGTCACGACCCTACCGACCGACGCCGACCCGCGGTGGCCTCTTGCACGAGGCGCCGGAGTAAGAGAGGACACCCCCGTGGCCAACACCACCACCCGGCGCAGGCGGAAGCCCGCCCCGGCCGCGAAGCCCCGCAGCGGCGGGCGCGCCAAGGCGCCGGCGGCTCCGGCCGCCATCCCCGCCCAGGCCGCCGCCCCCGAGGAGACGGTGCCGCTGGTGCACCCGGAGGCTGACCCCTTCCTGGCCGACGCCGCCGACCGCGCTGCCGACCTCCGGGACCTGGCCGCCGACGACGCCGCGCGCATCCTCGCCGACGGCCAGGAGCGCGCCGCTGAACTCCTGGACGGCGCCCGCTCGGAGGCCGTCTCGATCACCGAGGCGGCCACCACCGAGCGGGCCCGCGTCCTGGCCGACGCGCAGACCGACGCCGACCGGGTCCGCACGGACGCCGCGACCGCCGCGGTCGCCGACGCCGACCAGGTCCTGGCCGACGCCGACGCGAAGGCCAAGCAGCTGCTCGCCGACGCGCGCGCGGAGGCCGACACCGTCACGGCGACGGCGTCCGGCGAGGCCGACCAGGTCCTCGCCGCCGCCAAGGAGGCTGCCGAGCAGCTGCTCGCCGACGCGCGCCACCAGGCGCAGGAAGTCACCACCGCGGCGGCCGCGCAGGCCGACACGGTGCAGGCGGAGGCCGCGCAGGTCCTCGCCGACGCGGAGACGAAGCGCACCGAGCTGCTGGCGGCGGCGGAGCGCACCGCAGCCGAGACCCGTACCCGCGCCGCCACCGACGCCGAACAGCTCCTGGAGCGGGCGCGGGGCGAGGCCGACCGGATGCGCGAGAGCGCGGACGACCAGGCCGCGCAGGTGCGGGCCGGGGCGGAGAAGATGGCCGCCGGCCTTCGTGCCGACGCCGACCGCGCCCTGGACGACGCCCGCACCTCCGCTGAGGAACTGCGGGCGGCGGTCGACAAGGATGTCGTCCGGCTGCGCGAGCAGGCCGAAGCCGACGCGAAGACGGCCCGGGAGGCGGCGGCCAAGGCCACGGCCGACCAGGCCGCCGCCGCCCAGGCCCGAGCCGAGGCGGACCGGGTCCTCGAGGCGGCGGCGGAGCGCACCGTGCAGCGGGCCCGGCGCCGGGAGATCCGGACCGAGTCCCGTGCCGCGCGGCGCAGGGCCCGCAACGACGCCCGTCCCGCTGGCGGTGTCCCGCCGCTGTCCGGGCAGGAGCTGGTCCTGGTCGCCGGGATCGTCCTGGCGGCCGCGGTCGTCTCCACCCTCGGTCTGCTGTCCTCCTACACCGCGCTGGAGACCAAGGCGACGGGGTGGGGATGGGAGTGGCCGTGGCTGCTGCCGGTCGGCATCGACGTCGCCATCCCGGCCTTCACCGGCGCCAGCCTGGTCCTGATCCGCATGGGCATGGAGCTGCGCTGGATCCGCTGGGTGCCCCGCGCGCTGACGGCGGTGACCGTGTACCTGAACTGGAACGCCTCGGCCTCCGCGTCGGGGCGCCTCGGGCACGCCGCCCTCACGCTGCTGTGGGTCGTGTTCTCGGAGATCGCCTCCCACGTCTACGCGACGCGGATCGGCGCGGTCACCGGCAAGGTGCGGATGGAGACGGTGCGGCGCTCGCGCTGGATCCTCGCCCCGATCCCCACCGCCCGCCTTCGCCGCCGGATGATCCTGTGGGAGATCACCTCCTACGAGGAGGCGCTCACCCGCCTCCAGGAGCAGACGTACCTGCGAGCGCAGCTCAAGGAGGAGTACGGGTGGCGGTGGCGGAGCAAGGCTCCGCTGGAGCAGCGGATGGCGCTCAAGCTCGGCTCCGCGCCCGCCGCGCTCGCCGACACGCTCACCCCCGAGGACGCGCTCACCATCGAACGGGTGGAGGAGAGCGAGCACGCTCGCCCCGACGCGAGCGCGCTCGCCTCGGGCGAGACGCGCGGCGAGCGTGAGCGCCCGGCGCTCACCTCCGGCGCTCACGACGGTGAGCGCATCACGGAGGAGACGGACGCTCAGCGAGCGGAGAACGCTCGTACGCGCAGCGAGACGGAGGCGCTTACCGAGCGCCGCCACGCTCGTATCCGTCTGCTCTACACCGAGCTCGGGCGCCGACCCGAGTGGACGGAGATCCGCGACGCGCTCACCGACGCGGGCCTGTCCGACACCCCGGTCTCCCGCCCGACCGCACAGCGCCTGCGCGCTCAGGTCGAAGAGGCCACCCCGGGCGCGTAGGTGAGCGCCCGGTGAGCGTCGACGCGCTCACCCCTGGCAGAACCCCTGCCGCTCATGGTCGCCCCCGGTCCGCGCCCACGCTCCCGAGCGTGAGCGCGGACCGGTGACGGCCACGGCCGGCAGGCCGCTCGCCCGCGCCCGCCCCGAGCGGGGCGCGGCCGATCAGCCCGTACCGAGCACGACCCCGGCCCCGCACGCACGCCTCGGGGACACGGACCCATCAACCCCCTCCCCTCCCTACCCCCGAGACCTGGAGGTCTTCTGCCATGCCCGAGAACAACAACCGGTGGACCTCGGACCACCTGATGAAGCCCGGCGGCACCGCCCTCTACGGCGCCCAGCAGCGCGAGCGGTTGCGGCAGATGGCCGACGAGGTCAGGGCGCTGCTGCGCGAGTACCGGGCCGACCTGGAGAACATCAAGTTCGACGGGGACAAGCCCTTCGAGGCCCGTATCCGGGCCTTTCTCGCGTCGCGTCCGCTGGCGCAGCTCGAAAGCGACCTTCGGGACGCCGTGAATCACGCCGGAAAGCTCGACGCCGAATACCAGCGGCGTTATGTCGAGCTGCCGATCAAGCGTGAGAAGAAGGCGGAGAAGAAGGAGCTGGATAAGGCCAGGAAGAAGGGCCTGAACACCGCCCGTGCGGTCAACACCGCCGGGCAGCTCAACGGCCTTTCGAGTGCCCTGACCGAGCCGACCGGCGACGGAAAGGGCGTCGCGAAGAAGACCGGCACGGAAGGCGGCGACCACACGTTCCTGGACTTCCTGGAAAAGAGGGCCTGATAAGTGGCTGCTCAGCTTTCCAAGGGTCAGGTCGCCCGCTGGGACAAGCGCCTGGCGGAGACCACGACGAACAAGGCGCGGGCGACCGCGCTGTGGGACCTGGCCCGCCTCCTGGCGGGCGACGACGACAGGGCGTGGGCCGACCTGGTCCTGCTGCTCCAGCGCTGGACGACGGAGCGGCAGGGCCGGCGGCCCGGCTCGTAACGCTCCGCGCTCATCACTGCTCATCATCACCGCTTCACTCCGTGAATCCGGGGGTCCCGACACGCGCGCCCATACGCGCGCGTGAGATCCCTCCGATTCGTGACCCTGAGTATCGAAGGAGACGGCCGATGGCCGACGACGACGCCGGGGGGACCGTCTACGGCTTCCCCGGCGGGCTGACGATCCCGGGTCCGGTGGGCAGCGGCCCGCCGCCGCCCGGGGCCGCGGCCCCCAGCCTGCCCGACCTGCCCGACCTGGCGCCCCCGCCCTCCCTGCTGGTGGCGGGCAATTCCGACGTCAGTGGCGGCGGGAGTACGACGACCGCACACGCGGATCCGGGAATGCCGGACAGCCCGGAAGGGCAGGGAGTCGCCGCCATGTCGGTGGTGATGATGGCCGGTATTACCGTCGCCGCAATGCGCGGCGCATGGAATGCAGCCTCTTATCTGAAAGCCCGCCACGAACACCACCGGGCAATTGCAGATCAGCGGAGGGCGGCGGCCGATAAAGCCGCGATCGGTGTTGAGGCGGCCCGTCAGAAAGGCCGTTTGCAGGCCGGTCCGGAATTCGGGCGCAGCACTCGCACATCGGGTGGCGGAGGCGGCCGGACAAACTCCGGAAAGAATTCCCCGCCCAGCACATTCCGCTCCTCCGGCGGTACCAAGCCGTCGGGCGGCTCCGGGTCCAAGACGCCCACCAAGACGCCTGGCGGCGGCTCTGGCGGCCGAACGCCATCGCTGGGCACTGGCGGGCGCGGAGGCGGCGGCGGGGGCCGTAGGGGCGCCCTGGAGTCCTCCGGGACAAAGGGCGGCGGAAACAACGGGAACGGGGGCCGAAAGACCCCGACGAACGGCACGAAGACCAACTCCGGCAGCCTCTCCGGTGCCGTACGCGACCGTGCCGCCGACCGGGTCCGCAACGGTCCCCGGCCGAAGAACGGCACCGGCACCCTCGGCACCGGCAAGTCGGGCTCGGGCGGCGGCACCACACCCTCCTCGGGGTCGAAGTCGGGCCGCGGGCCCGGGTCGAAGACTCCGACGTCGGGCACGAAGTCCAAGACGTCCGGGGCGGGTTCGGGCAGCAAGGGCCGGGTCACGCTGCCGGAGGCTGTGTCGAAGGCGTCGGAGCGCCGGCTGAAGCGGCGCCGCAAGCGGCTGTCCCCGCCCGTCCTGACCACGGTCCGCAAGGGCAAGGGCAAGAAGGGCGCGGGGAAGCCGGGCAGCGGCGGCCCCGGTCCCAAGCGCAAGGGCAAGGGCCGGGTCACGCTGCCGGCGGCCATCGCGAAGGAGTCGGCGCGGCGGTTGAAGAAGCGCCGCAAGCGGCTGGACCCGCCGGTCCTGACCACGGTCCCCAAGAAGAAGGGCAAGAAGAACAAGAAGGCCACCCCGGCCGGGATCGCCTCGGGGACACCGAAGGTCAGCCTGGTCAAGAAGCCCAAGCCGACGTCCGGCACGGGCAGCTCGGGTGCGGCGACGCCGAAGGTCAGCCTCACGAAGAAGCCCAAGCCGAAGCCCGGCGCGGGCGGGGCGGCCGGTACCGGCGGCACGGCTCCGAAGGTGAACCTCCGCAAGAAGGTCAAGCTCACCAAGCCGCGCAAGCCCGGCTCGGGCCCGGCCGCCGCTCCCACGGGCGGCACGAGCACGACCGGGCCGACCGGCACGGGCCCCAAGTCGAAGGGCGACAAGCGCCGTTCCCGCCGCGGCTGGTGGGAACGGGCGAGCGCACGCCGCTCAGGCCGCCCGGCTCCCGACCCCTCCAGCTCCGGCGCCGTGCCGGGGCCGGGTGCTGCACCGGGCGGAGGGTTCGGCCCGCCCCCGGGCTGGGGCTACGCCGAAGGCACGACGATCACCGTCGAGCAGGCCGGCGGCAAGGTCTGGGAGGCACGCCAGCGTGAGGCGCGCCGAAGGGCCGGTATCCCCGCCGGGGCCATTCCCGCATCAAGGACAGGAGGAACCGCAGTGACCGTGCCCGTCCCGACGAAGGCACCGAGCACCCAGTACGCGGACAGCGACCTGACGATCTACGACGTCATCGAGTCCGACGCCGACATGGCGGAGGAGATCATGGCGGGCGTCGACGAGGCCAACGCCGCGGCTGAGGGCTGCGACAAGATGATGACGCGGCTGGAGGCCCTCCACACGAAGATCGTCGAACTCAAGGTGCCCGGCGTCCTGGAGGGCTGGGTGCTGATCCTCGCTGAGAAGGCCGTCAGCGTGAAGGCCAAGGCGGAGGCCCTGGCGGAGAAGCTGCCCGCCGCCTCTGAGGCCATCCGCACCGCCGGCGAGAACGCGGAGCGCCGCCACAAGCCGCTCGCCGACGCCGTCCGCGACGCCGGGCACGCCGCCCCGGCTGAGCGCGACTACCACGTCGAATAGGAGAAACCAACGTGTCCGACCTCGTTCCCGTCATCGGCGGCGCCCTCCAGAAGACCGGCTCCGTCATCGTCGGCGCGGTCCGCTTCGGCATCGTCGTCGCGCAGCTGACCGCCGCCAGCGCCACCATGGCGGGCCTGTCCAACCAGGTCCGCTCCACCTTCAAGTACGTGGAGGACTGCGCCGACTCGGTCGACAAGCTCTCCGACCTCGCCGCGTCCAAGGCCGTCGACCAGTCCACCGTCAACGAGCACCGCGAGGCGGCGACCGTGATGCGGTCCTGCAAGGAAGAGGCGGAAGCCATGGCGGTGGAGTGCGAGGAAATGTCCTCGCTCTTCCACGAGACCGCCGACGGGCACATCGCCGACTACGGCGCGGTCGCGGACGCCGCCAACAACATGCCCGACGGCATCGAGATGGCCGACCGCACCTTCTACAGCAACCGCTGACCACCCCTCACCCCGCACCGCACGAAGGGCGGCGAACCCCAGCCGGGTTCGCCGCCCTTCCCCATGCCCTGACAAGGAGAGCCCACCGATGATCCGCCTCGGACCCCTGCGCGGCCGCTTCGCCCTGGCCCGCAACGCCTTCGGCCGCGTCGCCACCGTGGCCGGCACCGGCGCGCTCGCCACCGGAACCTTCACCCACGACTTCTACGGCCCCTCCGTGCTGACCGCCCTCGGCTGCGCCGGATGGGGCGCCCTGTGGTCGCTGACCCTGCCGCGCAACGCCGCGGGCAACACCGCCATGGGCCTGTACCTGGCCCCGTCGGCGTCGATGGCCGTACTGCTCACCGCGCAGCGCATCGTGCCCGGCATCGACTGGTACTGGCAGCTGCTCGCCGACGCGGGCTGGAGCGCCGCGGTGCTGTACGTGCGCCCGGCCCGCCTGGCCCGCGTCCTGGTCGGCCGCGAGAAGTCGCTGACCCCCGAGGCCATCGAGCAGACCCAAGTGCTCCTGGCCGCCGACACCGACCAGGCCGGGCCGCAGCACCCGATGGCCGCCTACTGGGCGCAGCACGTCGCCATCGAGGGCGGCGCCGCCCCGAACACCGTGCTGGAGCAGATCGAACGCACCGGTGAGGAGTCGATGACCGCCGTCATCCGCTCCACCCTCCCCGGCAAGCCGGTCCCGAAGATCGACCTGCTTGAGCTGTCCGCGGCCATCAACTGGCCCGAGGACGACATCGCCATCACCCCCGTGCCCAAGCAGGGTGCCGGGGTCCGGCGCCTCACCGTCGGCCAGGCCCCCGAAGAGGCCCTGGACATCTACACGGCCTGGGAGAAGCTCATCGCCCCCAAGGGCATGCCCTCCACCGTCATCACCGCGATCCGCACCGTCGACATCCCCGACGAGGAGACCAAGGAGCTCCCCGCATGAGCAAGATCTACGAGCTGACCGTGGAAGCGGTGGAGGCCGGCGACATCATCACGTACCACCCGATGAAGCTCGCCAACGCCCTGCGCATCAAAGACGTCAACCGGCTCGCGGTGGAGACCAGCGTCATGGGCGACAAGGCCCTGGTCACCATCTACCCCAACGACCCGCTCGCCCGCGTCATCCTCACCGACCCGCAGATGCTGGTCATGGACGAACGCGGGCGCGTGTGGATCGGCCGCTACCACAACGGCCGGCCCTCCCTGCTGCGCCTGTACGACCCGGCCTCCGGCTCCGCGCAGCGCCTGCTGCTGTTCGGCACGACCGGCGCGGGCAAGTCCACGGCCGGGCAGATCGTCCTCGCCGCGATGAAGCGCTCCGGGATCGCCGTGCTGTACGCCGACCTCAAGGGCGGCCAGTCCGCGCCCGAGGCTTACGGGCAGACCGGGCCCGGCGCGGACGGCAACGTCGCCTGGCGGGTCACCACGCAGGAAGGCACGATGGCGCAGCTGCGCACGACGTGGCTGACCATGATGGACCGCCAGGAGCGCTACGCCCGCCTGGGACGCTCCAAGTTCCTGCGCGGCAGGCCCGACCCGCTGATCTACCAGATCGTGGACGAGGCCAACCGCCTCCTGGAGAAGGGCGCGCCCTACCGGGACGAAGCGACGTTCTACATCAAGGACATCGGCCGCACCGGCCGCTCCCTCGGGGTCGGCATCGGCCTGTTCGCTCAGGCCGGCCACCTCGAGGAGATGGGCGGCTCGGACACGTTGAGGGCGATGCTCAAGGAGGGCGAGGTCATCCTGCTCCGCTGGACCAGCTCGATGATGAAGCAGCTGGTGACCGACGGCCTGCTGCCCGCCGGTCAGGTCCTCGCCCCGATCCCGAAGTACGCGGGCGAAGTCGACCTCGTCTCGCAGTTCGACGAGGAACACACCGACGACGATCGGCCCGGCACCCAGGGCACCGCGTACAACGTCAACGGCCGTTACCCGACGTCCAAGATGCGGTTTTGGAACATCGGCTCCCCGGTCCCCACCGAGGGCCTGGACCCGATGATCCTGGACCTGTACGGCCCCGGCGCCCCGCCCGAGATCGAGGAAGCTGCCTGGGACCTCATCGGGGACGCCTACTGCCAGCGCCTGGACGGCATGGAGGCGTACCGGGCCGTCTTCCCCGAGCCCGAGGAAGACGAGGACGGCGAAGGCGGCGGGGGCAAGAAGAAGGGCGGCGGCGCCAAGACGGCCGCCTCCCCGGTCCCGGCCTCGCCGCCCAAGCCCCGCGCCCGCACGCTGCGCGACCGCATCCAGGCCGTCTTGGACGCGCACGACGACCCGCTGGACGCGCTCCAGATCCTGGAGCTGGTCAACGCCGACGGCGGCCGCGAGGTCAAGCTCGGCAGCGTCCGCAACACCCTGACCGCGATCAGGAACTGACCCACCTCCCCCCGCCGCCCGGCCGGGCCCGGCCTTGCGCTGGGACACACGAGGGCCGGTTTCCCAAGTTGGGGAAACCGGCCCCGCCCGGCCCGGCCGCCGGCCTTCCCGAAGGAGTTCACCGCTGTGGCGCTGACCGTCTCCCTGGTCGTCTTCGCCGGAATCATCGTCGTCGTCCTGCTGCGCACCGGCTACCTGCGGCTGTGGCCCGCGCTCGCCGCCGTCCTGTTCGGCTTCACCCTCGCCTCCACCGGCGTCGCGCCCGCCATCAACAGCGGAATCAGCAGCGTCGCCGGATGGATCAGCAGCCTGGGATAACCCGCCCCGCTCCCCACCCCTCGCGCCCTCCCCGCCGCCACGGCAGGGAGGGCGCGCCCGTACCGAACGGAGACAGCACGATGGACTTCCACTCCACCGACGGCCGCCCGATGTCCGACTCTGAGGCCGCCGCCGAAGCCAAGCGGATCATCGAAGAGAACTTCCGGCCCGAGCCGCCGGTCCGCCACTTCCCGACGTCGTTCCGCGACGACTCCCCCGTGCCCGCCTACGGCAACACCCCGCCCGTCCATCAGGACGACCGCCGGATCGTGCCCGCCTGGGCGGCCGGGATCGCCGTCGCCTCCATCGGCGTCGGAGCCGGGGTCACCGGCATCGGCTGCGGCGCCTGGCTGGTTCTGCAGGGCCTCGCCTCGGTCACCCTGACCGGCGTCTTGATGGTCACCCTGCCGTTCGCCGGCCTCGCCATGGCCGCCACCGCGATCGGCGGTGCGATCAGCCGCGCCCGCTCCGCCGTCACCAAGAACATCTACGAGGGCCCGGTCATACAGAAGACCGAGATCAACAACCACAGCACCACGCGCGGCATGTTCTTCGCCCGCACCCGCAACGACATCCACAGCTGATCCCGGCACCCTGCGTCGTACTCGAACCCCGCCCGCACGGCCGGGAGTCGAGTGCGGCGCAGGCCGCCCCGGGCAGCCCGCGCGATCAGTCGTCGTCGTCCAGGTAGATCAGCAGGCGGCCGTACTCATCGACCTCCGCCTCATAGATCACGCCGTCAACGACCGCGTGGTCGACGACCACCTCGAAGTCCTCTTCGTCATCGATCCACAGCACGCCGTCGTCGTCCGTGAACGCCGGATAGATCACCCCGTCGGCGATCACCGAATCGAACTCGACTGCCATCGCGCCCCCTTGCTGCTCCCTGGCCTCGCCCCAGCCTGTCGCACCACCAGGCCCCGGCGACAGAGACATTCCCATCCCGTACGCAGCGTCACCGCCCTCGAAGGAGATGCCGACCGTGGCTGACCATACCGACCGCACCCCGCACATCCCCGGCCAGCGCCAGGAGTCCCCGCCCGCCGACCACGGCCAGGCCCTCGACATCCCCGAGGCCCCGTCCGTGCCCTCGCTCGAAGACCTCGAAGACAAGGAGCCGCGGCTGGAGGCCCTGCGCGAGTGGTGGGACGACGCCTGGGACGAAGGCGGCTTCCTGCACGACCGCTGGGAGGACCTGCGCCGCGCCCCCGAACTCGGCTGGCACGGCATGGCGAACTGGGTGAAGACGGCGTTCGGACTCGCCGGGATCTGCGCGGTCCTCATCCTCCTGGACGGCGCGACCGATGTCCTGGCCGACACGCTGCACCGCCTGCTGACCGCCGTGCCGCGCGTCCCGGTCGGCGCCGACACATCCACCGGCGTCTTCGCCGTGGTCGACCAGCCGATCCGCTCGTACATCGCGGCCCACTCCGCATCGCTGCCGATCAGCGCCTCCACCGTCTACACCGTCTGGCAGATCGTCGGACTCTTCGGCCTGGTCGGCGGGTTCTTCCGCAGCAGCGGCGTCCGCCTGACCTGGACCGCGTGGGGCGCGGCCAGCATCGCCATGGTCTACAGCGCAGCTCCCGCCGACGGCCGCACCATCGCCACCGGGCTCGCCGTCCTCGCGTGGACCGTCGCCTCCGCGTTCGCGCTGCGCGGCCTGACCCTGCGCCCGGCGTTCTTCACCCACATCCATAACGCCGGTCACCAGATCGAGCCCCACATCCACCTCCCGGCCCCGGCCGCCCCGGCCGCCGACGACACCCCGGACAACGTGCACCCGCTCCAGAAGCGCTGACCCGTCGCCCTGCCTGGCTCTCGCCCGCCCCGCGCGGGCGAGGACCGGACAGGCCGTCCGGCCACACGCACCACCGTCCCTGTCCCCACCGCCCGCAAGGAGATCGCCATGCCGACCAACACCCAGACCCCGAAGCCGGTGCAGGGCTGGTTCATCCCCGCGCAGCCCACCGCCCCGGCCAAGCCGAAGATGCCGCTACTGAAGCGCCTCGCGCTGGCCGCCGCGGCCGTCCTCGCGATCGTCCTCGGCTCTCACGCCAACGCGGACGGCCAGCCCGCCACCCCCGCCCCGAGCCCGTCGGCCACGACGACCGGGCGGTGACAGCCGTGGAACTCAAAGTCCCGTGGATGAGCCGCTCCGACCGGCGCCGCTGGCGGTCCGCCCGGACCATCAGCGACCTCGGGGAGCTGATGGCCCTCTGGTTGGAGGGGAAGATTGCTTCCCGCCCCGGCTACCAGCCGCGGTACGGCCCCGACGATGAGACCGCGCACCTGGTGCCCACCCTCGCCGCCCTGTGCCGGGCCGGATACGTCACGACCTGCTCGCAGCCCGGACTTGTCGGCACCGGTGCGGACGGCCTGTGGTGGGAGCAGCGTGCCGCAGTCGAGCTGGTGGTCACCGACCCGAAGCTGTTCCACCGCCTGGTCGACGTCGCGTACGCCGCTGGGTTGATCGTCCGGATCAACGACTACCGTCCCGGTGGCGGTGCCCAGGAGCAGCCCGTCGTCGTCACCACCCGCGACGGCGAGGCCGTCACCGCGTTCGGCGGACGAATCAGCCGCGCGGACATGGCCATTCAGTGGCCTGGCCTGGACCGCGACCTCTACCTCGAGGTCAGCACCGGCACGTACCTCTCGATCGTCGCCCCCGAGTACGGGACCGCCGGCGAACAGATGTGGGTCGTGCTCGATTTCCTCACCGGCCTGCGCCGCAATGACCCAGCCGACCCGTGGGCGAGCAGCACCCAGCCGACCGGCCCCGCCCGCGGCTGACCTTCGCCCGAGCTCCGGTCGTTCCGGCCTGGTCCTTGTCCACCCGCCCCGGCGCGGTGGGCGAGGACCGGACAGGCCGACCGGCCGCCAGCACCACCCCGCGCCCCGCCGATGCATGCCGCGTCGGCGGGGCGTGCTGCTTGCTGCCCACTGACGTCTGGAGGACCCGCCCGTGCTCATCCCCCGACCGCGCCGCCGGATCGGCCGGCCCTGGCCCCTTCGCCCCGGTCTTCGCTACCCGCAGTGCCCCGCCAGGCTGCCCGGCGCCTGGAGGGCGTGATGGACCGCCCGAACGAAGACGACCTGGTCGACCTCTACGACGACGGCAGCTTCCCGGAGTACGGCTTCCTTCAAGCCCCGGGTGCTGTCGCGGTGTTCGCAGCGTTACGCGGGACCGGGCCCATACCCGAGACGGGACTCGTGACCCGCCGCCAGTTGCGCGCGCTGGGCTTGAGCCCCGGAGGCCAGGAGCCCATAGCGGGACTCACGTGGCGCAACGGGCTGCGAAAGGCCTGGTTCTACCGCATCGAACTGGCGGTTCCGAAACGGACACCCACCCTCGCCCAGGAGATGGCCCTGGATCGGGCGATGGCGGCGAGGCAGACGTGCCCCGAGTGCCGCAGGCGGTACTACGCGTGCCTCCCGCTGCGCACCCAGGGCCGATGCGACGCCTGCGAAAAGGGCTTCGAGCCCAGCCCCGACACCGTCATGATCCCGGCCCCGGACATACACCGGCTCGCCGCCTGACCAACGACCAGTCCTGAAGGAGAGCCCCCATGTTCCGCCTGTTCACCCGCAACCGCAGCACGATCGCCGAACCGTCGGCCCCCGAGCCGGAGCCGTGGCCGGAGAACTGGGCGCCCGACGGCGTCATGGTCGCCGAGCGCTACCACAACCAGGTCCTGGCCGTCGTCCTCGTGTACACCACCGACGCGAACGGTTCCTCCTGCGCGGTCGCCTGCCTGGGCTGCCACTACCAGACCATGAGCAACGGCCGGAGCGCCTACCGCTCCCTCTACTCGCTGGCCGACGCGGCGAAGGTCGCCAACGAGCACGCTTCCACGTGCCGGGCACTGGCCCGCCCGCTGCTCCCTCGCCCGGACGACAACGACGCCCGCGACCTGCTTCACAAGTGGGTGCACGGCAGCCGCAGCCGGAAGGAGGACGTCACCTTCCACCTCTGCGACTTCGACCTGGGGCGCCTGACCCTCCAGCGCACCCGCACCTGGATCGAGACCGAGCTGGAGCTCCTGGCCGCCGCCGAGCCCGACGTGCTGCACGCCAGCCGCTGCGAGTACAGCGGGGCCTTGGTTCTGCACATCCTCCGCCATCCCGATGACCGGAGCTGATTCAGTGCGCACCCGAACAGCCCTGCTGCTCGCGGCCGCCGTTCCGCTCACGGTCACGGCGGCCTCCGTCGCACTCAAGGCCGGCTCCTGGGAAGTGGTCGCCAACCGGCACGAGATCCGGCTTTCTCCCCGGCCCCGGCCGGACTGCCCCGACTGCCGGGGCGAGGGCGGCTGGTGGAGCGAGGGTCTCTACCCGGGCGGCGAACTGTGCTGGTGCTGGGACCGGCCGACACGGACTCTCCGGCTCCTGCCGCGACGGGACCCCTGGCCCGATGAACCCCCGTTCTGACGGATCCCCGTGCCGTCCCGACCAGCGACAAGCGCTGGCCGGGGCAGTGCGGAGGACCGGACAGCCCGGTCGCTCCGGAACCCCGAAGGAACTGCACATGACCGAGACCCTCACCCCGCCCACCGTCGCCGTCGGCGCGGACTCGCCACTCGCCCTCCTCTTCGACATCGCCCGCGAGATCGGCACGGTGGGCGACGACGAACAGCGTGACGACGCCGAAACCGCCGCCCTGGACCACATCTGGAACTTCTACCCCGACACCCTCGGCAAGGTCTTGCACGCAGAGGACTGGAGCGGCCGGCCCGCCCTGGCCGGGGCCGGACTCCAGCCGTGCGCCGTCGCCTACCTGGACGGCGGCCTGTGGCTGCACCACTCCAGCGACGGAGACCGCGAGCACGGCGTCCTCACCCTCATCGCGCCCTGCACCTGCGGACGCGGCTACATCGACACCGTCCTGGACGGCGAGGAGGACCTGCTGCAGGTCCTCACCGAGCTGCGCGCCACCGAAGGCCGCTTCCCGCACCACGGCGACGACCTCGACTGCGACAGCCAGCACCGTCTGCGCGCCTGGAGCGACGTCCGGCCGTGACAGCACGAAAGGGGCGGCTGGCGCGCTCGAACCGCGCCAGCCGCCCCAACTCCCCATCACCCACTGCGAGATCAGGAGAACACCAGCATGCCCCGTCTGCCCCTCACCACCGAGCGCCTGGCGCTGTTCGCCACCCTGCTGGCCACGTTCGGTGAACTGCACCCGTTCTGCGACCACTGGGTGCAGGGCTCGAAGTCGGCGTCCCGAAAGCGCCTGTACGGCGAGGACCTGGTCCACGCCGACGGCTCCCCGGCCGACCCGGACTCCCCCCACCCGACCATGACCGAAAGCCAGCTCGGCAGGCGTGCGGTGGCCTGCCACGTCGCCTCCTACACCGCCGTACAGGTGGCCGCGACCGTCGCGGTCACCCGGGCGTTCGGCTACCGCGTCACCCCCGGGGCACTGCTCGCCGGCACGGTCATCAACGCCGGGACGCACGCCGCGATCGACCGCGGCGCCTTACTGATGTGGCTCGCCCGCAAGAGCGGCAAGACCGGCTACATCGAACACTGCAAGGCCGTCCGCGTCGACGACAAGGACCAGGTCATCTCCGAGCTGACCGGCCCGGGCAGCGCGTGGATGGAGCTGGACGCGGCCCTGCACCGCGCGATCGGCGTCGGTGCCGCCGCCGTCACCACCTGGCTCACCACCCGCCCCGGCTCCCGCCGGTGACCCGCACCCGCCTGGAACGCGTACGCGCCTCGGTCGGCATCGCCCAGCTCGCCCTCCAGCAGATCGAGGACGACCTCACAGCGGACGACGTCGACCAGGCGGAGTTCGCCGCGATCCTGCGCGAGCTCATCGAGGACACCGACCCGCCCGCCGGACTCATCCCGGCCCTCGCGCAGCTGGTCACCGCCGCCGCGCGGCGAGCCGAGCAGATCGAACCCGACCGCGACGGCGACGCCTCCTGCCCGCTGCACGAGGCCGCCGAACTGCTCACCGACAACACCGGGATGCGCCTGCTCTGGGCAGCCAAGTCCCTTCACCCGCAAGGAGAATCCGCATGACCGATCTCTCGCCGCTGTACCCGCAGCTGCCGGAGAAGGCGCTGATCGGTGCCTCCGGTGCCGGTAAGTCGGTCCTTGCCAGCACGTGGCCCGACTTCCAGGTCCTCTCGCTGGACACCCTGCGCGGCTGGGTGAGCGACGACCCGGGGTGCCAGGACGCCAGCGACGACGCCGTCGACGCTCTCCACCTGCTCGTGGAGCGCAGGATGTCCCGCCGGCGCAACACAGTCATCGACGCGACGAACGTGTCCAGCGCAGCCCGGGCCCCGCTGGTCGCCGCCGCCAAACGCCACAGCATGCCCGCCATCGCGGTGGTCCTGGCGACGCCGGAGGACGTGTGCCTGGCACGGCAGATCCCGCGCCCGGACAACCGGACCGTCCCGGATGACACGGTCCGCGCGCAGCACAAGGCCAGGGTCCAATCCCACCAGTCGCTGCGCGGGGAGGGCTTCAACGAGGTCCTGTTCGCGGAGAACCTCTACCGTCTGGAGCCGTTCCTGCGGAGCCTGAGCCAGGCACGCGACGCCGACCTCGGACTGAACGGCGCCGCTGGCCTGGGAGACCTGCACCTGGTCCGCCGCATCTTCGGCCCCGAGATCCTGCCGCTGTGGCAGTGGAAGGACGGCTCCGACGTCGCGGGCGGCGACCGGGTCGCCGAGATCCGCCTCGGTCAGCTCTCTCTCACCCTGGCACTGCGCACGGACGTCGACGGCGAGGGCGACTACGGCTTCGACGTCATGGTGCCCTGCCCGTTTGACCCCGAGTGCGGCGGCTACGCGTGGGTGCCGGCCTGGAGCATCAGCTGCCTGCACCGGGCGCTCACCGGCCAGTCGGACAACCACGAGGACATCGTCTGCACCGTCCACGGCGGCTTCGACGACGTCGACCAGGAGGCCGACGACCACGCCGCACAGGCGCTGGAGGCGGTCGACGGATGACCACCAAGCTCACCCCCGGTGCCGCTTCCGGCTGGGACCAGGCCACCTACCGGTGCGGCCGGTGCGGAGCCGAGTCCACCGTCGCCACGGAAGAGGCCTACCTCCAGGCTGTCGGCGTCCACACCGACGCGCATGCGGTGTGGGACCGCCTGAACACCATCGAGCGCGACGGCTTCGTCTCGATCCTCCGCACGATCCTGTCCGCGCCGGAGCTCGGATTCGAGTTCCTGGCCCTCGCCGACCGGCTGCATCGCACGGAAGGCGACACACAGCCGCTGGCCGTACCCGGCACGACCACCCCACAGTCCGACCCTTCGCCGTCGAACGCGACGGCCCGAGCCACCGAGTAGGAGAACCTCCATGCCCACCACCGCGATCACCGCCGACGACATCATCCGCTGCTACGCCGCCGACATCGCCTACGTCGCAGAGGACAAGGACCAGGCCACCGACATCGGCACTCTCGCCGATCAGCTCGGCACCGCGGCCCGCAACTTCTCGATGGCCGGCATCAACGGCCACGAGGACGTGGAGACCGCTGCGACCTTCCTCGCCGAGGCCCACGACGCCACGGACGACACCGAGCGCACCGTGTTCCTCCGCAAGGCCGACAAGCTCCTCTCCCCCGTCGTCTGGGACATGACGCAGGAGTACCGCGACATGGTCGGCGACGGCGACGAGGACGACGACTGAACAGCACCGTTCACACGGCCGCCAGGCTCCTGGCGGCCCATCACCCTCCAGCTCGACTCCCAAGGAGGCCCTCGTGACCGCTCTTGCCCAGCCCACCGTCCACGACACGTTCGCCGCGCTGATGCTCTGCTTCACCGCGGATCTCGCCGCGATCGTCGGTGAGGAACCGCCGGTCGGTATCACCGAGACCGACTTCATCGACCTCGTGGAGCGCGCCATGCACGTCTTCGGCGTCGCGAACCGCGACCACCTGCAGCGCGCCAGCGAGGAACTGGACTACGCGGTCGGCCACCTCACCGACGCGCTGACCTACACGGGCTGCGAGCGACGCGATCGGCTGGCGCGAGCACGCACGCATCTGCGGTACGCCATCGAAACCACCCGCTGAACCTCCTGCGTTGAGCGCACTCTGTGCCGCCCCGGACCCCGCAACCGCTGGGGCCGGGGCGTTCGCAGTGGCCCCTCAACCCCGAGCAGCGAGAGGAGTTGGACGTCATGCCCCTGCCCTACTACGAGGTCGACGTCCCGATCAGGAACCCCGACCGGCCCGCCCTGAGCGGGGTGCACGTCTTCACCGGCCCGGCGGACAGTACCGGCGAGGCCCTACGCCTCGCCCACGGCGCCTACAACGACGCCGTCGCCGCGCAGCAGGCCGGACTCGAAGTCCCCCGCAAGCGGCCCGAGGGCTGGAGCGCACGTGCTGTGCGGCCCGGCTGGGAGCCGGACTGGATGGCCGCGTCAGCCGGCCCGTGGGACGACCCGTCCAGCTGGAGGCACCCCCACTCCAGCGACTTCGACCAGTAGCTCCGCCCCGGGACAGCCGCACGTGCTTGGCGGCTTCGACGGCTGCCCCGGGCCCACCCACCCCGTACGAGACGAGATGGAGGACACCAGTATGGCGTCCCACCTGCGCGCGCACGCCCTGATCGGGCAGCGTGCCCTCTACCTGACGACGGCCGCGATCCCGTTGACCGGATGGGCCGTTCATGCCGCCGCCCTGCGCCGGCGTTTGGCGGCGGCCCGCCGCGACCAGCTCACCGGCCTGCACGCCCGCCCCGGCTACGTCCAGCACGCGACCCGCCGCCTGAACCGCTGCGGCGACAAGACGATGCTCGTGTTCCTGGACGCGGTCGGCTTCAAGGCCATCAACGACACCCTCGGGCACGACGCCGGTAACGCCCTGATCATCGCCATCGCCTCACGCCTGGAGCAGTGGGTCGGGGACGACGGCATCGCCGCGCGCCTGCACGGTGACGAGTTCGCCGCCGCCCTCACCTGCCCGGTGTCCGATCGCGCCCGGCGCATGGAGCAGCTGCACCACGTGCTTCACCAGCCGGTCGACGTCGACGGCCAGGCGGTCGACGTCGCGGTGTCCATCGGCATGTCCAGCCCCAGCGACCTGCACTCGCGTGACTACACCTACGTGCTGCGCGGCGCGGAGGGCGCGATGTACGAGCACAAGCGGGAGGGCACCGGCCTGTACCGCATCGGTACCGACAAGCACGCCAACGAGCCGACGGTCAACGGCCGGCGCCTCGGGCGCACGGGCACCACCGCCCACCCTCTCGCCTCGGAGGACCCGCGATGACCCTCTCCCCCGTCGCGGACACCGCCCTGCTGGCCCGGCTGTCCCGCGAAGCCATCCCCACCGGCGAATACTTCCGCACCCGCACCCCGGCCGGATCGCTGCCGCTGACCCCCCAGCAGCAGCGCACCAACTACGAGAAGCTCGCCACGGTCTCCAGCCGGCCGCAGACGGCCCCGGACCACGACCTCACCCCGATCCGGTGCCTGACCATCCGCCCGCCCTGGTCGGACCTGATCGCGTTCGTCGACGACCAGGTCGCCAAGCGCATCGAGAACCGGGTGTGGACCACACAGTGGCGCGGCACCCTGCTCATCCACGCCGGAGCCGAAGTCGACATGAAGGCCCTGGCCCTGGCCGCCGTACGGGAGACGCTGGACGACGGCTACGAGCTGGTGCGCGGGTCCGTGGTCGCCGTCGCCGACCTCGTCGGCGTCCACGCCGACGACGGCGAGTGCACCCGCTGGTCCCAGCAGGGCTGCTTCCATTTCGAGCTCGCCCGGGTACAGCCGCTGACCACGCCCATCGGGGCCCGCGGCGCCCAGCGACTGTGGAAGCCCACGCCGAAGCTGCTGCGGAGGATCGGCGACGCCAACCCGCACCTGCGCGGCCGGCTCGCCGACGCGAACGCGGGGGTCGGCTCGTGACCATCACCGACACGACAACGCGGTCGGCCTCCGAGGCGGAGCAGCCGGTGGCCGCCATCGTCGACCGGGCCCGCGGCGGCGACCGCGAGGCGTTCGGCGTCCTGTACGCCCGCTACCAGCCGCAGATCTACGCCTACCTGCTGCGCCGTACCGGCGACCGGCAGCTGAGCGAGGACCTGACCGGCGACGTGTTCGTGCGAGCCCTGGCCCGCATCGGCGCGTTCACCTGGCGCGGCAGCGACTTCGGGGCCTGGCTGGCCACGATCGCCCGCAATCTGCTGTTCGACTACTTCAGGAGCTCCCGGTTCCGCCGGGAGTGGCCGACCGCAGACCTGCGCGACCACGACCAGGCCGTCGGTGACATCGGCGAACACGTCACCGAGCACATGGTGCGGGCCGATGTCCTCGCCGAGCTCCGCAAGGCCCTCGCCGGGCTGACACCCGACCAGTGGGAGTGCCTGTGGCTGCGCTACTGGCACGACCTGCCGTTCGATGAGATCGGCCGCCGTATGGGCCGCAGCATGTGGGCCGCCAAGATCTTGAAGCAGCGCGCGCTGCGCAACCTGAGTACCCCGGACATCAAGGCGGCGCTGCTGGAAGCGGCCCGTCCCGGACACCCCACGGCCGCCGCGGCGCCCAGCTCCCGCACCGGCTCGCCCTCGCAGGACTGCGCCGCCCCGCAGACCTCCCCGCGTATCCCGTCGCCGCGACGGCCCGCGCCCATGGACCATCAGGACTCTGGAAGGACCCGCCCCATGGCGACCCCCGACGCCACCGTCACGCTCACCCTGCTCACGGCCAGCCAGGCCGTGGCACTGGTCCTGCTGCGTGAGGGCTACCGCGAACGCAGCATCACCCAGCGCACCGGCGTCACCGCCGACACCCTGTACCCGCTCGCCGCCACCCACCACATCACCGCCCCGCACGGCACGGTGGAAGGCCACCGCTGCCACGAGGCCGCCGGCACCGAACCGTGCGACGGGTGCAGCCTCGCCGACGGACGCGACCAGGCCCGCGCCCGCGCCCGGCACCGCAAGTCCCTCGGCTCCCTGCCCCGATCCCTGCAGAGGCAGGCCACCCGCCGCACCGCACACCGGACGGCGGCACGCTGATGGAACCCATCCCGTACGCGCTCACCGGCTACCTGGACCGCGGCGTCGTCTCCTGCACCCGCCCCGGCACGGCTGCCTGGCGGCTGACCTCATCCCCCGACGACTGCACCGAGGAACAAGAAGCGATCATCCCGTGCACCACCAGCGACCCGGCCCTCGCGGACAGGGTGCTCAGGTGCCAGACCGGTGACCTGCTGCGCGTCACCGGCCACCTCACCCTCCCCGAGACCGCCGACGGCTACATCCGGCTGGACGTCGACACCCTTGAGGTCCTGTGGGAGGTGGCGCTGGAACTGGAGCAGCCTCTGCCGGGAGAAGACGACGCTGAGCCGGACGCACCGGAGACCGCAGACCATAGCGGCCGGCCCGCAGCAGTCCAGGCCCTGGCCGAAGCCCTCACCGCGCTCCCCCACCAGCACGGGCACGGAGACCAGCCAGGAATACGCCTCGTCATCGGCCCCGTCGACGACAACGCCCTGGACCTCACCCACGGCCACATCATCGACATCACCCCGGCCACCACCCACGAACTCGCCCGCGCGGTCACCGCGATGACCGCCATGTTCGCCAGCCTGCCCCCGCAGGACGCAATCAGCCTGGACCCGCTGACCATCGCCGAACTCACCGACTACTTCGACGACCTGGACCTCACCGAAGTCACCCGGGCCGTCCTCGATGAGACCCGGCCCGAGGACCGGCTCGCGGTCACCCGCGCCCTGGACGACATGTTCGGCGACATCCCCGTCACCGGCATCGACGACAACGACCAGTAGACCGCCGCCCGCTGTCCCGAACATCAGCTACACCGGCCTGGGCGGGCCGCCTCCACCTCGAGGCGGCCCGCCCAGGCCCTTTCACGCCCCCGCAGCCACGACGAAAAGGCCCTGATGAAACTCACCATCGACACCGACAAACTCGCCGACGCCGCCCAATGGGCGCTGCGCGCCGTCCCCGGCAACCCGCCCATCCCGGTGATGGCCGGCCTGCGGATCGAAGCCGTTGACGACAACACCCTGACCCTGGCCGGGTACGACCACTACCGCTCCGCCCGCGCGGCTGAGGACTGCGAGGTGTCCGAGCCCGGCACGCTCCTGGTCCCCGGCCGCGTCTTCACCGACATCGTCAAGGCCTTCCCCAAGGGCAAACCCACCACTCTGGCCCTGGACGGCACCGACCTCGCCCTGTCCTGCGGCACCGCGCACATCCTCCTGCCGACCCTGCCGCTGGACGACTACCCGACCCTGCCGACGATCTCCGCCGCGAGCGGTACGGTCGACGGCGCCACCCTGGCCGCAGCCGGCGCCCGGGTCGCGGCGGCCTCCTCCACTGACGAGACCCTCGTCAACCTGACCGGCGTCCAGTTCGGCCTCAGCGACACCACGATCACGCTGTCCGCGACCGACCGGTACACGTTCCACGTCGCCGACATGCCCTGGACCCCCAACCCGGCCCCCAGGGTGCGGCGATGCCGGTGGAACGGACCGCGATGGGCGATGCGGTGCGCCGTGCGGCGGTGGCGCGCATCGGGTGCGCCTACACGATGGACAGGCGCACCGGCTGGCCACCGGCCGGTGCGGGATACGCATCGAGGGCCTGGCCTATTCCGACGGCCTCCAGCTGACGGAGGGTGTCGGCGATGTCCTCGTGGTCCTCGGTGAGGAACTGCGCGGCGAAGTCGATGACGGAGCGGGCGATGCCTTCCGCCGTGTCCGGCTCGGCGTTGATGCCGAGAGACGAAGCCGATGCCTGTGGCACGCCTGCGCCACCGCGTTACCGTCACCTCTGTAAGACACCATCGGAACTGCTGGCCGCTGCGTCTCCTTCGGCGACGTTCCGAGGATTCGGACGAGATTGGGAGACTGTACGGCGGGTCCTTCGGGAGACGCCGCGAGGTGGACCAGGCAAAGGGCTGTGAGTCGCTACAGGCGAGATACGGCAGGGCGCTACGAGCACTGAGCGCGGAGAAGCCGGGGCGTGATTCACTGCCGGTCTGCTCCATCGCGATGTGGTGGAGCAGTGCCGTCTGCCGTGAGTGACTTTCGGGTTACTAACAACCTCCGAGAGAGCAGAAAGGGTTCGCCAGCAGTCCGGCGAACCCTCACGCAAGAGCGAACTTAATATGCTAAGCAGACCGACGGGGCGGCCGCCGAAAGCAGTTCTCCGGCCCGAACGCAAAGACCGAAAGGGTCAAATTAACATGAGTCGATGGATCATTCTCGCCAGCCCTGTAGATGGATATCCTGCCGAAACTTACCGGGTCGCCATAATTGAGGAGCTTGAAGGGAGTGATGTTGAGGCGAGAGAGATACTCTCCAGTCGGATCAACACCTACGACGGGCGCATCTCAAAGGTTAAGCGGCGCGAGGTGTATAAAATCTCGGAACATTCTTACATTCTTCGAATTCACGGACGGATGTCAAGCGATGCCTACTTGTTTCAAATGGCCGAATTGATTGCCGACGCGAGTGCGCCGGAAATGCCGGACGGCGTGTAGCGGCCGAAGGGGACGGCCGCATACTGCTGGGATTTCTGTGGCTGTCCAGTGCCGCGGCCGGTGACAGTGTGCACTGGCCATGGCCGTGCGTGAGCGCACCCATGGAAGTTTCTTCGGCCGATACCAGCTGAAATGGTCCCGAAAGTGGTAGTGGGGCGGGGGGCGCAAGGGCCCGGCGGGGCCCACTAGGCAACCGAAAAAAATTATATGAAAGAGCAGGCGAAAATATGAAAAAAAAAACATAACTAACAAA
>NZ_JBEZKI010000050.1:0-61310 GCF_040651615.1 Streptomyces sp. NPDC048417
CGTCCAGCATCAGCCCGCGCAGATAGCAGTCGCCCTTCGCCCGCTGATCCTTGCGCGGCACCGACGCGAACACATCAGCCACGAATAACGCCAACGTCGCCCGGGCACGGTTCACTTCATGTGCGTCCACACCCCCAACATGCCCCCAAACAGGACCGCGAGACAGACCTAACGGAGCCCTACTAGGCGCCCCGCATCCCGGCCCGCGCGAACTCGCGCATCCCCTCCGCGAACCCGACCTCGGCCTTCCAGCCCAGGTCGGCCCGCAGCCGCGAGGAGTCGGCCGTGATGTGCCGTACGTCGCCCAGCCGGTACCCGCCGGTGACGACGGGCTCTGGTCCGCTGTACGCGGCGGCCAGTACCCGCGCCATCTCCCCGACGGTGTGCGGCTCGCCGCTGCCGGTGTTGTAAGCGGTCAGCGCACCCGGCTCCGGCCGTGCCTCCAGGGCGACCGCGTTGGCGGCGGCCACGTCCCGTACGTGCACGAAGTCCCGGCGCTGCCGCCCGTCCTCGAACACCCGGGGCGCCTCGCCCCGGGCGAGCGCCGAACGGAAGAAGGAGGCCACGCCGGCGTAGGGGGTGTCACGGGGCATCCGGGGACCGTACACGTTGTGGTAGCGCAGCGACACCGCCGAGCCGCCCGTCGACCGGGCCCAGGCGGCGGCCAGATGCTCCTGGGCCAGCTTGGTGGTGGCGTACACGTTGCGCGGATCGGCCGGCGCGTCCTCGGCGACCAGCCCCGGTGCCAGTTCGGCGCCGCACACCGGGCAGCGCGGCTCGAACCGCCCGGCCTCCAGATCGGCGACCGCGCGCGGCCCCGGCCGTACGACACCGTGGCGCGGACACTCGTACCGGCCCTCCCCGTACACGACCATCGACCCGGCCAGCACGAGGTGCCGTACCCCCGCCTCGGCCATCGCGGCGAGCAGCACGGCCGTACCGAGATCATTGCGGGAGACGTACTCCGCCGCGTCCCCGAACCCGACTCCCAGCCCGACCATGGCAGCCTGATGGCAGACCGCGTCCACGCCCGCGAGCGCCCGCCCGACCGCCGCCGGATTGCGTACGTCGGCGCCCGGATCGTCGCGCACGTCGAACACGACCGCCTCGTGCCCGTGCGCCGCCAGCGCCTCGACGACATGGGACCCGATGAACCCGGCACCGCCGGTGACCAGTACACGCATACGGCCACGCTAGGCCCGCGCCGCCGCCGCACCACGCGGCCGCGCCCGCACGTCACGACTCCGTAAGAGGTGCCACCGAGGCCGGCCGTCTCACGTCTTGCCGGCGTTCGGACCGGACCGGCTCCTGACGGAAGTCGGCGGCGGCCGCGGGGTGAGCGTCCCGTCGGCCCCCTGCCGCAGGCCGTTCACCCCGGCGTCGGTCGTCAGATGATGAAGGTGGGCTGTTCGGCGATGCCCAGCAGGCTGCCGGCGATCACCGTCGCCCCCGCCCCCGCCCCCGCCCCCGCCACCGCCCCCGAGTCCAGGCTGCTGCTCGCCCATCTCGACGCCGCCTGGTCCCTCGCGAAGCAACTCGGCCCCGAGGGCACCCACGCGGCCGGCGCGGCGCCGGCCATGCTGCTGACCGGGCTCATCCGGACCCGCCCGTCCTTCGCGGTGCCGCCGGGGACCCTGCGCGCCGCGGCCACGGCCTACGCCGACAGCCGGCTGCGGGACCCGGACCTGACCCCGGCCGCCGTCGCCCGGTCGCTGAACGTCTCCGTCCGCACCCTGCACCGCGCCTTCGCCGACGGCGAGTCCCTCATGGCCCATGTGCGCCGCCGGCGGCTCGAAGGCGCCCGCCGTGAACCCGACCGCCCCGGCAGCCCGTACACCGTCGCCGAGGTCGCGGCCCGCCGGCAGTTCGCCGACCCCAGCCACTTCCGCCGCGTCGACCGCGACACCTACGGACAGCCCCCGAGGCGCCCGGGAGACCGCGGCACCTGACGATCGGCTGCCGCCCCTACGCCTTGGGGGGCTTGACGGCGATGTCGAGGTAGAAGGTGTCGATGCTGCGCACCGCCGTCTCGAACTCCGCCAGGTTGACGGGCTTGGTGACATAGGCGTTGGCGTGGTGGTGGTACGCGCCGGTCACGTCGTCGGGAGCGACCGACGTGGTCAGTACGACGACCGGGATGGTCCGCAGCTCCGCGTCCTCTTTCACCACGGCGAGGAACTCGCGCCCGTTCATCCGGGGCATGTTGAGGTCGAGCACGATGAGGTCGGGGCGCTCCTTGTCCGGGTCGCGCAGGTAGTCGAGGGCCTCGATGCCGTCGGAGACCTGGGTGAGATTGCGCGTCCCGCGTTCGGCGAGGGCGTCCTGGATGAGCATCGCGTCGGCGACGTCGTCCTCGACCAGCAGCACGTCGTACGGGCGGATTGCGGCGGCAGCCATGATTCAGGAGCTCCGGGGTGTGGGGCGGCGGGTCGAGTGGTCTGTGCTGTTCGTGATCAGCCCGGGCCAGCGGCGCCGGGCTCCTTGGCGGCTCATACTCACGGCCCGGCCGATCTCCGGGTAGCCGGCGCCGCTCTCGGCGGCGGCGTGGGCGGCCTGGTCCTCCAGGTGTCTGACGGTCTCCTTGACGCCGGCGAGTACCCGCAACCGCAGCAGAGCATGCCGTCGGGCCTCGCCCGCCGTGTCGACGGGGTCCGCCGGGCGGCCGGCGGGGTCCTGCGTGAGCAGCCGGGTGAGTTCGTCCACCACCTGGGTCACCAGCACGTCCGCATCTCCGCTCGCGGGACCGGAACCGGGACCGGGAGGAGGGGGAGGGGGAGCGGGCATGGCATCACCCTAGGGCGTTGATCCAGGAAGGGACAACATGCGTTGTCGGGCCCCGAGTACAGTGTGCTTGCCGCGCGCCGAGGCGTGGCCCGGACGGCAGGCCGAGGGAGCAGTCCACCGCGATGACAAGCAAGCCGTCAGGCGCCGTGGGCGCCTTCGCCGGCTGGACGACCCGGCGCTGGCTGCGGGTGGGCGTGGCCTGCACCCTGGTCGTCCTGACGGTGCTGGGGTCGCTGGGCGGCTGGGCCATGTGGCGGACCTCGCAGGTCACGGCCGCGCTGGTGGACCGGCGGTCCCCCGCCCTGATCGAGTCGATGCGGGTCGAGGAGGCGCTGGTCAACCAGGAGACCGGCGTCCGCGGCTACGGCCTGTCCGGCCAACGGGACTTCCTGCAGCCCTACGCGCAGGGCGTGGCCGGCGAGCAGACGGCGCTCAAGCGGCTGCGGCCGCTGCTCAGCGACGACGGCCGGGCCCGTGCCGACCTGGCCGAGGTGGAGAAACTCGCCGGGACCTGGCAGGAGCGCATCGCGCGGCCCGTCTCGGCGGCCTCCCCCGACGAGGCCGCGAGGATCACCACGGCACGCGCCGACGAGGGCAAGACGGCGTTCGACTCCCTGCGGCGCGCGATGACACGTCAGCAGGCCCACCTGGAGCAGGAGCGGGCGACGGCCACCCGCCAGCTGCGCCAGGCGGTGACCCTGCGGAACTGGATGTTCGCCGTCATCGCGGTCGTCATCGTGCTGGTGGCCGGACTCGTCTTCGAGGGGCTGCGGCGCGGCGTCACCACCCCCCTCAGCAGGCTCGGCTCGGCCGCCCGGGACGTGGCGCAGGGCCGTTTCGACCGCTCCCTCGACGGCACCGGCCCCGCGGACCTGCGACGGCTCGCCTCCGACCTGGAGTCGATGCGCCTGCGCCTGGTGGCGGAGCTGCGGTTCAGCGAGGAGACCCGCGGGCTGCTGGACGCGCAGGCGGGGGACCTGAAGCGGTCGAACACGGAACTGGAGCAGTTCGCCTACGTCGCCTCGCACGACCTCCAGGAACCGCTGCGCAAGGTCTCCAGCTTCACCCAGCTCCTGCAACGGCGTTATGGCGGGCAGCTGGACGAGAAGGCCGATCAGTACATCGCCTTCGCCGTCGACGGCGCCAACCGCATGCAGAACCTCATCAACGACCTGCTCGCCTTCTCCCGGGTCGGCCGCGTCCACAACGAGCAACGGACCGTGGACCTGGAGGAGGTGCTGAGCACGACCCTGGACGACCTCAGCGTGCGCGTCGAGGAGACCGACGCCGAGATCACCCACGACCCGCTGCCCACCGTGCTCGGGGACGCGACCCAGCTGGGCATGCTGCTGCAGAACCTGCTGTCCAACGCGATCAGGTTCCGCCACCCCGACCGGCCGCCGCGGATCCACATCGGTGCGACGCCGGCCGAGGGGACCTGGGAGTTCGAGGTCCGCGACAACGGCATCGGGATCGAGCCGGAGTACCGGGAGAAGGTCTTCGTCATCTTCCAGCGGCTGCACACCAGGGAGGCCTATCCGGGCACCGGCATCGGTCTGGCGATGTGCAAGAAGGTCGTGGAGTTCCACGGCGGCACCATCTCGATCGACCCCGACAACCGGCCCGGCACCCGCGTCCTGTTCACCCTTCCCGTCCTTGCCACCCCTACCGCCCCCGCGGCCGCGACGGCCGTCCCGGACAGAGAGACACAGTCGTGACCGGTCCATCCGCAGGCCGCGGCGAGCAGTACGCCGAGCAGTACGACGTCCTGCTGGTGGAGGACGACGACGGAGACGCCCTCCTGGTCGAGGAGCTGCTCCACGACACCGACCTGCCGTACACCCTGACGCGGTGCCACACCGCCGCCGAAGCCCACCGGGCACTCGCGGCCGGCCCCGTCGACTGCGTCCTGCTCGACCTGCACCTGCCCGACGCCTCCGGGGTGGAGACGATCCGGACCATCCAGGCCGGCACCCACGCCGCGATCATCGTCCTGACCGGCCTGGACGAACCCCGCGCCGGAGTCGACTCCCTTGCCGTCGGCGCCCAGGACTACCTCGTCAAGGGCAAGGTCGAACCCGACCTGATGCAGCGCGCCGTCCGTTACGCCGTCCAGCGCAAGCAGGCCGAACTCGCCAACGCCGCCCTCCAGCTCGGGCGGCTGCGCGCCGAGGAGAACGCCCGCCTGGAACGCGGGCTGCTGCCCGAACCGTTGCTGTCCTCGACCGCCGTCACCGCCTCCAGCCGCTACTACCCCGGGCGGGCCCAGGCCCTGCTGGGCGGTGACTTCCTCGACGTCGTCCAGACCGACGACGGCCAGGTCCACGCGATCATCGGAGACGTCAGCGGTCACGGCCCGGACGCCGCCGCGCTCGGCGTCTGCCTGCGCATCGCCTGGCGCGCGCTCACCCTCGGCGGCCACCGCGCCGAGCACCTGCTGTACCTGCTGGAACAGATACACATCGCCGAACGCGCGGGCAGCGACCTGTTCACCACCTGCTCCCTCATCACCCTGGACCCGCGGGCCGCCACCCTCACCCTGCACCTGGCCGGCCACCACGAACCCCTGGTCATCACCCCCGACGGCACCCGGCAGGTCACCGCCGCCCACGGAATCGCGCTGGGCATCGCACCCGGACTGGGCGACTGGCCCGCCACCACGCTGGCGCTGCCCGCCGACGGAGCGCTCATCGCCTACACCGACGGACTCATCGAGGGCTTCGCGGACGGGACCGGCGCCCGGCTCGGAGTCGACGGCCTGCTGCGCATCATCGACACGCTGCACACCCCCGACCCCGGCACCCACCTGGACCGGCTCATCGCCCGCACCCGCGCCCTCAACGCGGACCGCCACACCGACGACCTCGCCGTCCTGCGCCTGGACTGGAACACGGGCGGGTCCGGCGGCCCGGCTCACTCGTCCTGAGCGGTCCTCGCCAGTTCCGCGTTGAACTGGGCACCGGTCAGCAGCGCCAGGTTGGACAGCCACAGCCAGACCAGGAAGATCACGACGCCGCCCAGTGAACCGTACAGCCGGTGGTAGCTGCCGACATGGGAGGTGTAGAGGGTGCAGCCCAGCGAGACGACCAGCAGGAGGACCACCGCCAGCACACCGCCCGGCGCCATCTTCCGGACGGGGCGGGAGGACTCGGGGCCCGAGTGGTACAGGACGAGCACCGTGACGACGGCGACCGCGACCACCACCGGCCACCGGAGTGCGTGCCAGGCGGCCTGCGGCCCGGTACCGAGATCCAGCGCCCGGCCCAGGAAGCCGGCCAGGCTGCCGGTGAGGAACAACGCCAGCACGGAGGTGAGAAGCAGCAGGATCAGGACCAGGGCCGTGGTGATGATGCGGGGCGCGGTCCGCCAGAGCGGCCGATGCGAGCTGGTCCGGTGCATGGCGTGCAACGCCCGACGGAAGACGCCCAGATAGCTGGAGCCCGACCACAGCGCCCCCGCCCCGCCCAGGAAGATCAGCACCCAGGCCGCCGACGACTGTCCGGCCATCTGCCGCAGGGTGCCGCGCAGCAGGGCTCGGGACGCGAGCGGGGCGGCCTGCGTGATGCGGTCGATGACCTCCGGCTTGGCCGTGGGGATGGTCAGCCCCAGGACCGAGAGGATGACCAGCAGTACGGGGAACAGGGCCAGGACCGCGTAGTAGGTCAGCGCGGCGGCCCAGTCCGTGACGTCGTCGTTCCAGACGGACACCGGGGTCCGCCGCAGCGCCCCCCACCACCGAGCCGTACGACCGCCCGCATCATCCATGGGACGGATGCTCTCACCCGTCCGTGCCGGGGGCGGACAGGAGCCGGGCTCAGTGTCGGCGGGTGGCCCGGGCGTGGAGATGGTTCAGGGCGTCGACCACCACGGTGTTGTGGTGCCAGAGCAGCCAGCGGCCCACCTCGCCGCCGAGCCGCTCCAGCGCGGCCAGCTGGGCCGGCGCCAGCTCGTGCAGCGGGTGTTCGTGGTGGGAGGAGATCATGCCGACCACGGCTCCTCTCGGGCTGACCAGCGGGACACTGTGGCAGGCGCGGCTGCCGGCCCGCAGGATCACCTGCCGGGTGCGCTCGTCGAAGGTGTCGCAGGAGCCGACGTCCTTCACGGTGACCTGCCGTGCCTCCTCGGCCGCCTGCGCGCACGAGGTGGTTCCGCTGTCGACGAAGGTGAAGTAGTCGGTGAACTGCCGGTTCAGCCCGGTGTGCCGCACCATGCGCAGCAGCCGGTTCTCCACCAGCTGCACATTGCCCATCCGGGTCCCCGTGATGCGCAGTGTGCGCCGCAGCGCGGCATCGAGGACCGCCCCCTGGCCCTTCGGAGTTCCGTTCAGGTCCAGGGCGGGCAGCGGGGGAGGGCCCCCGTGCGGACGGCCCGCGACCCATCGCGGGGCCGTCGCCTCAGGGACCGGAAGCCGGACCACGGCAGCGGCGAGGGTGTGCAGTTTGAGGTTGAACCGCTGGGACGTGTCGCGCAGCAGCTCGAACGACTCCTCACGCGAGGAGAGCTGGTAGTACGTCAGCAACAGTGCTTCGGCGCGGGCCACACCGGCACGCGCCAGCTGCCTGTTGCGCTCGTCCAGGGCCCGCTGCTCCTCTGCTTCGGCCTCGTCGGTCGGCGGCGGGTCAGGGGTGTGGGGATACTCGGCCATAGGCAGACCTCCTTCGTCCGGCAACGGGATCGCGGCGCCGTCCGGCCGCCTGCGCCGGAACACCGTGCCAGGATGTCCACAGCCCGAAGCGCGCCGATCGGCTCTCACCGTACGCATGCCCCGTACGCGCTCCGACAGACCACGTGCTCCCACCCCCGTCCAGGGGGTGCCGGAGTCGCCCGCAGCGATGAGTTCCGGCCGGGGCGGGAGTCTGTTCCGGTGACCGTCCCAGCACGTCGGTCACACGTCGTACGACGCTGCCCCGAACCGGACACCACGGAGGACACCATGACGCCCACGCCCGACGAACCGACCACCGCGCTGCCCGGCCGCCCGCCCGTGGTCGACCTGGCCGCCTGGCAGGCCGCCCGTGACGAGCTGCTGGTCCGCGAGAAGGCCCACACCCGTGAGGGCGACGCGATCGCCGCGGCCCGCCGCCGGCTGCCGATGGTGGAGTTCGACGGGAGGACCGAGGTCGTCGGACCCGACGGCCCGGTCCCGTTCCTGGACCTGTTCCAGGGCCGCGACGAGCTCGTGGTCTACAAGCACATGTGGCACGACGGCGCGCCCCACCAGGGACAGTGCGAGGGCTGCACCACCACGGCCTGGCACCTCCAGGACGCCAGCTACCTCAACGCCCGCGGCGTGTCGTACGCCGTCCTGACCACCGGCCGGTGGGACGAGGTGGCCCCCTATCTCGAGTTCATGGGCTACACCCAGCCCTGGTACTCGGTGCGCGACGTGGACGGCCCGGTCGGCGGCCCCATGGGTTACCTCACCAGCTACCTGCGGGACGGCGACCGCGTCTTCCTCACCTACTCCACCACGGGCCGTGGCAACGAGCGGGTCAACGGCTCCCTCGGCCTGCTCGACATGACGGCCTACGGGCGCGGCGAGGCATGGGAGGACAACCCCGAGGGCTGGCCCAAGGGGGACAGCCCGTGCTGGTCCTGGCGCTCGGACGCGGACGGGAACGCCACCTGGGGCCCGACCAGCCGCCCCGTGCCGCAGTGGACCCGCCCCGGCGCGACCCCCGTGCAGACGCTCGGCCGGCACGGCCACCACCACTGACACCGGCCGGGTCCACGTCACAGTGCCGGCGCGGTCAGGCGGGCTGCCACAGTTCGATCCGGTTGCCCTCGGGGTCGGTGACCCAGCCGAACCGGCCAACACCGTCCATGTCCTGCGTCTCCTCGGCCACGTCCGCTCCCGCGGCGCGGAGCTGCGCGAGCATGGCGTCCAGGTCGCGGACCCGGAAGTTGAGCATGGTCTGCTGGGCGCGGGATCCGAAGTAGTCGGTCCCGGACTCGAAGGCCGCGAAGACCGTGGGCCCGGCCTGCTGCTGCCACAGCCCGTGGTCGTCGATGTCCAGGCCCAGGCGGTCGCGGTACCAGGCGGTCAGGGCCGCCGGGTCCGCGGCCCGCAGGAAGTATCCACCGATTCCAAGCACACGTTCCATGCCGTCATCTTGCCAGCACGGCGATGTGCGGGCAGCGGGCGCGGCCAGGCGCGCCCGCTGCCGTTCGCCACGGCCGGGGCGAGGAGACGGCAGAGGGAATCGGCCGCCCGTGGATGACGCCACGCCATGAGCGTGACGGGGGCGGTCGGCGGCGGCATGGTGAGCACAAGCCGGTATCCGGGGAAGAAGCACCCTTTCACGTCATCCTCAAGGAGAGTCGCCACGTGCGTTCCATCCTCGCTCTCGCGCTCGACTGTGTCGTCGGGGCACTGGAGAAGACCCCTGGGCCGGCCGGGGTCGCCCTGCATCGCGCTCCCGGCGCCGGACGCGCCCAACTGGCGGACACGGCGTACGAGTTCATCAGCACCGTGCCCTCAGGAGTGCGGCTGGAGATGCTCACGGACGCCACCGGGATCGAGCTGGACGCCCAGATCACCCAGGTCGTGATGACGGGATCCGAGCCGTCCGACGCGGTCTTCGACCTGGTCGTCGACGGCGAGCTGCGGGCCCCCGTCACCACCTCCGACCAGACCCTCGTCCACGTGGACCCCGCCACCATGGCCCTGGACGAGCGCCCGGCCCCACCGGCCACCGTCCGGTTCGGCCTGGGCTCCGAGCCCCGGGAGCGCCGCGTCGAGATCTGGCTGTCCCACTCACGGTCCACCCGGCTCGTCGACGTCCGTGTCCCGGAGGCGGCATCGGTGCGACCGGCTCCGGCGAGCGGCCCGGTGTGGGTGCACCACGGCAGCTCGATCAGCCAGTGCTCGGAGGCGGACCGCCCGACCGGCACCTGGCCGGCGACCGTCGCCCGGCGCGCGGGCCGCTCCCTCGTCAACCTCGGCCTCGGCGGCGAGTGCCACCTCGACCCCTTCATGGCCCGGGCCATCCGCGACCTGCCCGCCGACGCGATCAGCCTGGAACTGGGCATCAACATCGTGAACGGCGACACCATGCGGGAACGCACCTTCGTCCCGGCGTTCCACGGCTTCCTCGACACCGTCCGCGACGGGCACCCGAAGACACCGGTCCTCGTCATCAGCCCCATCGTCTGCCCCGCTGTCGAAACCCGGCCTGGCCCCACGCTGCCGGGCACCGACGGCAAGGTCCGCACCCTCGACCGCCCCGCCGAACAGGCGGTGGGCTCACTGACGTTGACCCGCGTGCGCGAGCTGCTGGCCGAGCATGTGCAGCGCCGCCGGAAGGCCGGTGACCACCGGCTCCACCTCATCGACGGCACCACGCTCTTCGGCCCCGAGGACTCCGCCGACCTCCCCGACGGCCTCCACCCGAACGCGGCCGGCTACGCGCGCATGGCGGAACGCTTCCTGCCCCGGGCGTTCGGCGAGGCGGGGCCGCTGCGGTAGGAGGGAAGTCCGGACGGGTCGGTCCCATGACAGATGTTCACAGTCCGACTGGACCCGCAGATTTAACCGCACACCCCTTGTTACGTCATTTCTACGCGCGTAACCTCAGCCGGTCGCATGGATCCCACCGGTCGAAAAGCATGTCATGTGCCCTCTCTCCGGCGGACGTTGAAGGAGTCATCCTCGTGCAGATTCACAGACCCAGCGCATCGCGTGTAGCCGGCGCCGCGTTCGTGGCCGCGGCGGCCACGGCGGCCGTCATCGTGGCGCCGCTGCCCGCCGCCTTCGCCACCCCGTCGGCGAACGTGGTCATCTCGGAGGCGTACGGCGGCGGAGGCAACTCCGGGGCGACGCTCACCAACGACTTCGTGGAGCTGGCCAACCGCTCCACGGCGGCCTACTCCCTGGACGGCTACAGCGTCCAGTACCTCCCGGCCTCCGCCTCCGCCGGTTCGCTGTGGCAGGTCACCCCGCTCACCGGCGCGCTCCCCGCAGGCGGCACCTACCTGGTCGGCGAGGGCGCGGGTGCCGGCGGCACGACCGCGCTGCCGACCGCCGACGCGACCGGCAACATCGCGATGTCCGCCACCGCCGGCACCGTGGCCCTGGTCAAGGGCACCACCGCGCTGACCTGCAAGACGGCCGCCGACTGCACCGGCGACGCCAATGTCGTGGACCTCCTCGGCTACGGCACCGCCGTCGTCCGCGAGGGCACCGCCGCGCCGGCGACCAGCAACTCCACCTCCGTGTCCCGGGCCGCCTCACTCGCCGACACCGACGACAACTCGGCCGACTTCACGGCCGGTACGCCCACCGCGACCAACAGCGCGGGCGACACCGCGAGCGGCGGCACCGGCGGTGGCACCGGCGGCCCGACCGCGCCCGGCGCCTTCCGCATCCACGACATCCAGGGAACCACCCGTATCTCGCCCGTCAAGGGCCAGAGCGTGGTGGGCGTCCCCGGCATCGTGACCGCTGTCCGCACCACCGGCAGCAAGGGCTACTGGATCCAGGACCCCACCCCGGACGCCGACCCCGCCACCAGCGAAGGCCTGTTCGTCTACACCGGCTCCGCCACGCCCACCGTCTCGGTCGGGGACTCGGTCCTGGTCAGCGGCAAGGTCTCGGAGTACTACCCGGCCTCCGCCGCCCAGTCGGTCACCGAGCTGGGCAGCCCGGTCTCCACCACCCTCTCCACCGGCAATGCCCTCCCGGACGCCGTCGCCCTCGACCCCTCCACCATCCCGGACGCGTACACGCCGACCAACAACGGCGGCAGCATCGAGGGCCTCACCCTCCAGCCGACCGTCTACTCGCAGGACTTCTACGAGTCCATCGAGGGCATGCGTGCCTCCGTCTCCGACGCCCGCGTGGTGGGCGCGACGAACACCTACGGCGAGATGTTCGTGACGGCCAAGCCGCACGAGAACCCCACCCAGCGCGGCGGCACCCTCTACGGCGGCTACGACCAGCAGAACACCGGCCGTGTCGAGATCGTCTCGGCCGACGGCACGACCCCTGTCCTGAACGTCGGTGACAAGCTCTCCGGCACCACCACGGGCCCGGTCGACTACTCCGACTTCGGCGGCTACCTGCTCGCCCCCTCCGCGGCCACCACCGGCACGGCCGTCGACAACGGTCTCCAGCAGGAGGTGACGCGCAGGCAGACCCACGACGAGCTGGCGCTCGCCACCTACAACGTGGAGAACCTCGACCCGACCGACAGCGACGACAAGTTCGCCCGGCTCGCCAAGGGCGTCGTCAAGAACCTCTCCTCGCCCGACATCGTCACCCTGGAGGAGATCCAGGACGACAACGGCGCCACCGACGACGGCACCGTCTCCGCCGAGGCGACCCTGAAGAAGTTCACCGCCGCGATCGTGGCGGCCGGCGGCCCGAAGTACTCCTGGCGGTACGTCAACCCGGTCAACGACGAGGACGGCGGCGAGCCCGGCGGCAACATCCGCCAGGTCTTCCTCTTCAACACCAAGCGGGTCTCCTTCGTGGACCGCGCGGCCTCCGGCGACGCCTCCACGACCGCCGTGTCCGTGGTCAAGGACCGCAGGGGCCAGGCCCATCTGTCCGCCTCCCCGGGCCGTATCGACCCGGCCAGTGCCGCGTGGACGGACAGCCGCAAGCCCCTCGTCGGCGAGTTCGTGTTCCAGGGCCGGACGGTCTTCGTCATAGCCAACCACTTCATCTCCAAGGGCGGCGACGACCCGGTCCACGGCCGCTACCAGGAGCCGACCCGCTCCTCGGAGACCCAGCGGGGGCTCCAGGCCGAGGAGGAGAACGCCTTCGTCGAGTCGCTGCTCGCCGCCGACCCCCGGGCTCAGATCGTGGCCGCCGGCGACCTGAACGACTTCGAGTTCTCCGACGCGGTCAAGACCCTCACCGACGACGGCAACGACCTCACGGACCTCATCAACACCCTGCCGGTGTCCCAGCGTTACAGCTATGTCTACGACGGCAACAGCCAGACCCTGGACCACATCCTGACCAGCCCCTCCATCACCCACTACGACTACGACGTCGTCCACATCAACTCCGAGTTCGCCGACCAGGCGAGCGACCACGACCCCCAGGTCGTCCGGATCGACGTGAAGAACTGCGGCAAGAAGGCCCACCAGCTGAAGCCGCACCAGAGGTAACGGCAACGGGCGTCACCGGGGCTCGCACCTCGGGCTCATGGCCGTTCGCCCGCCGGGCCGGAGCGTCACCAGCGCGCCCCGGCCCGGCGGGTTCCGTGGCGTCAGAAGGCCGACAGCTCCTCGCGGACCGTGCGGGCCGCGCTGACCAGGTTCTCCAGGGAGGCGCGGGTCTCGGGCCAGGCGCGGGTCTTCAGGCCGCAGTCGGGGTTGACCCACAGCCGTTCGGCGGGGATCGCCTTCAGGCCGGTGCGGAGCAGTTCGGCGGCCTCCGCGACCGGACCGGTCAGCATGCCCTTGACCGGGCGGGAGGTGAGGGACTGGGCGTACGTCGTCCAGCGCACCGTCATCGGCTCGGGGCGGGAGATGTCACCGGCCAGGATCGGCGGCCGGACGTAGCGGGTGCCGTACGACTGCACCCAGCCGTGCTGGGTGGCCAGATACCCCGTCAGCCGCTCGGCGAAGTACTGGACCATGTCGTTGCGTTCGGGCTCGCCGTGCACCAGGACATCGATCCCGGCCTTCTCCTGGAAGGAGACGACCTCCTGGATCTCGGCCCTGATCCGCTCCTCGTAGTCGGCCGTGTCGATCCGGCCCGTGCGCAGGTCGGCGCGCGCGGTGCGCAGTTCGCCGGTCTGCGGGAAGGAGCCGATGGTCGTGGTCGGCAGCAGCGGCAGCCCGAGGTGGACGCGCTGGGCGGTGGTCCGCTCGGTGTACGGCTGGGAGCGGCGGCCGTCGGCGTCGGTGATCGCGGCGGTACGGGAGCGGACGGCCGGGTCCCGGGTGACGGGGGAGTTCTCGCGGGAGGCGAGGTCGGCCCGGTTCGCGGAGAGTTCGGCGGCGATGGTGTCGGTGCCCTCGGCGAGGCCCTTGGCGAGGGTGACGATCTCGGCGGTCTTCTGCTCCGCGAAGGCCAGCCAGCGCAGGATCTGCGGCTCGATGTCCCGCTCGGCGCCCGCGTCGAGCGGCACATGGAGCAGGGAGCAGGAGGCGGCGACGTCGATCCGGTCGGTCAGGCCCAGCAGGGTGCCGAGCGTGGACAGGGACCTGGCGAGGTCATTGACCCAGATGTTCCGGCCGTTGACGACACCGGCGACCAGGCGCTTGCCGGGCAGTCCGCCGACGGCGGCCAGCGCGTCCAGGTGAGCGGCGGCCGCTTCGGTGAAGTCCAGCGCCAGCCCCTCGACCGGAGCCTTGGCGAGCACGGGGAGGGCCTCGCCGAGCCGGTCGAAGTAGGAGGCGACCAGCAGCTTCGGGCGGTCGGGCAGGGCCCCCAGGTCGCGGTAGGCCCGCTCGGCGGCGTTCAGCTCGGCCGGGGTGCGGTCCTGGACCAGCGCGGGCTCGTGCAGCTGCACCCACTCGGCGCCGGCGGCGCGCAGGTCGGCGAGCACCTCGGCGTACACCGGGAGCAGCCGGTCGAGGAGGGTGAGGGGTTCGAAGTCGGCGGCCACGCCCGGGGCGGGCTTGGCGAGCAGCAGATAGGTGACCGGGCCGACCAGCACGGGCCGGGCGGTCAGGCCGAGCGCGAGGGCCTCCTGCAGCTCGCCGACCTGCTTGCCGGAGTGGGCGGTGAAGACGGTGACAGGGCCCAACTCCGGTACCAGGTGGTGATAGTTGGTGTCGAACCACTTGGTCATCTCCAGCGGCGCCAGGTCCTGGGGGCCGCGGGCCATGGCGAAGTAGCCGTCCAGCGCGTCGGCCTCGACGGCGGCTCGGTGGCGGGCGGGGACCGCACCGACCAGGGGATGTCCGCGCACGAGTGGTTCGCTTCGTGCCTTTCCGGTGGCGGACGGACAGCCCCGGCGAGGGACCGGGGCGCGGTCCCGCACCGGTGCGGCCGACACCGGGGCGGGATCTCACCCCAGCGGATGCGCCGCTGCGAAGGATCCGTTGTGGTGGACGAGGGCCGGGGCCTCTTCGACCACCGCGCCCGAGTCGATCTCGCCGACGACCAGCAGGTGGTCACCGATGGTCTGACGGAGGGTGACGCGCGCCGAGAGCCAGCCGGTGACGTCGTCGAGGATGGGCAGACCGTCCTGCTCCGCCCGCCAGCGCACCCCGGCGAACCGGTCGACCCCGCTGCGCGCGAACTGGCCCGCCAGGCCGGCGTTGGCGGTGCCGAGGACATGGACGGCGAAGCGGTCCGCGAGGCGTGCGGCGGGAGTGCTGGACGCTTCGAGGCCGATGCAGAACGACACCAGGGCCGGCCGCAGGGAGACGGAGGTGAAGGACGTGGCGGTGAAGCCGACGGGGCCCGGGAAGGTGATCACCGTGACTCCGGCGGCGTGCCGGCGCAGGGTGTCGCGGAGGATGTCCGCGCCGTCGGAGGCGGTGGCCGTCGGCGACGGACTTCGATGGAGCGGGGCGCTCATGCCCTTTCCTTTCGGTACGCGGGGGAGTGGTGCGGGGCGTGGCCCGCGAGGTCGGCCGTCACCAGGCGCTCGACTCCACCGCGATCGCGGGCACCAGCCCGGTGCGCAGCGCCTCCAGGAAGGTCACGACCTCGGCCGCGACCGAGCGGTGCTGGAGGTCGTTGAGGACGTCGTGGTGGGCGTCGCGGACCACCGCCAGCCGGGAGCGGGACAGTGTCTTCGCGGTGCCGGTCAGGGCGTCGCGGTCCGCGAGCGGGTCCGCGTCGCCGACAAGGAGCAGGGTGGGGACGGCGAGATCCGCGTGGTAGGCCGCGTCGAGCAGCGCGCCGGGCAACGGGGCGTCGAGCGTGCCCCGTTGCGCCTCGGCGTCGTTGCTGAGCACACCTCGGTGGGTCGGGCAGGACGTGCGGACGTCGAGTTCGTCGTCCCAGGTGCCCGCCGTGCCGCCGCTACGGCCCGGCAGCCCCGCCAGGACGACCGCCCCCGGCCGCACGGCGGTTGCGGAGCCGCCGAGACCGAGCAGCGCCGCGACGGCGGCGGCACCGGAGTCGGCGCCCACCAGCACGACCGGACCGGTCACTCCGTCTTCGGAGGCCGCGGTGCCCTCCACGGCGGCGGACAGCCGGTCACCGAACCGGGCCAGCGTGCCGGTCAGGTCGTCGGCGTCGATCTCGGGGCCGTCCACGACCCGGACGCGGTAGGCGTCGGCCGCGAGCCGCCTGCCGAAACGGCCGTAGGTGGCACGACTCTCTCCCCGGCCGGGCACCACGACGACGGTGCCGCGGGTGAGGAGGCCCTCGGGGGCGTGGTAGTCGGTGTACTCGGTCATCTCAGACTCCTGCGCGTTCGGGTGCGGGTTCGGGGTGCGGTGCGGGCGCGGTCGGGCCCGGATCGTGTCTTCGGGTGACTGCTTCTCACGAGGCTCGGTCAGTCGTTCACGAGCCGGCGCTCGTGGGTGTGGCGGTTGACCGGGATCGGCAGGCCGAGGTTGCCGCGCAGGGTGTCGGCCTCGTACTCGGTGCGGAACAGCCCGCGCTTCTGGAGGATCGGGACGACGCCGTCCACGAAGAGTTCGAGCTCGTCGTTGGTGCGGAAGGCGAGGTTGATGCCGTCGAAGGTGCCGGCGTCGAACCACTGCTCGATGGTGTCGGCGACGGTCTTCGGCGCCCCGACGAACGGCGACTGACGAAACTCGCTTACCAGGTTGGCGACTTGACGCAGTGTGAGGTTCTCCGTCCTGGCCCGCTCGATGAGCTTGGCCGCTCCGGTGCGCCCGCCCTTCTCGGCGAGGTGCGCGACGTCCGGGAACGGCCCGTCCAGGTCGTGCACGCTGAAGTCGTACGCGCCGAAGGAACGGCCGAGCAGCGCGAGGTTGCGTTCGAAGTCGTTGTCCTCCTCGAAGATCTCCCGCTCCCGGAGCCGGGCCGCCTCGTCGGTACGGCCGACGACCGGGCCGCCGTGGATGAAGATCTTGATGTGCTCGGGATCGCGGCCGTAGGACGCCGTGCGCTTCTTGATGTCGGCGTAGTAGTCCTGCGCCTGCTGGAGCGAGCCGCCCGGCGCGTAGATGCCCTCGGCGACCCGCGCGGCCAGGTCGCGGCCCTCCTCGGAGACCCCGGCCTGGAAGATAACCGGTTGGCCCTGCGGCGAGCGGGAGAGGTTGAGCGGGCCCGCGATCCTGAAGTGCTCGCCCTCGTGGTTGAGTTCGTGCAGCTTCGCGGTGTCGAGGAAGACGCCCCGCGCCACGTCCGCCGGGAACGCGTCGTCCTCGTAGGAGTCCCACAGGCCGCGGGCGACCTGGACGAACTCCAGCGCACGGGCGTAGCGGGTGGTGTAGTCGAGGTGTTCGTCGAGCCCGTAGTTGCGGGAGGTGCCGGTGTCGAAGCTGGTCACCACGTTCCATCCGGCGCGGCCGCCGCTGATGTGGTCCAGGGAGGCGAACCGGCGGGCGAGGTTGAACGGCGAGTTGTACGTCGAACTCGCCGTACCCACCAGGCCGACGTGCCGGGTGTGGGTGGCGACCGCCGACAACAGGGTGAGTGGTTCGAGGCGGTTGAGATAGTGCGCCGGGTAGGTGGCGTTGATGAACTGGCTGTCGACGATGAACAGGGCGTCGAACAGGGCGTGTTCGGCAGCCTGGGCCTGCGCTATGTAGTAGTTGATGTCGATGCTGGCGTTCTTCGCGACCCGCGGGTCCTTCCAGAGACCGTGCTGGCCGGGGCCGCCGACGCCGTAGGGGTGCAGGGCGAGGTGGATCTTGCGAGCCATCGGTGAATCCGTTCTGTGCGGTGGGAGTCGAGTGGTGGTTCAGGCGTGCAGCAGGGTCCGCAGGGACTCGCGTTCGGCCCGGTCGGCCGAGGCGGTCCGCAGGGTGGGCGCGGAGCTGACGAGCAGGCGGGTGTACACGTGCCGCGGGTCGGTGATCACGTCCCGGGCGGCACCGACCTCGACCAGCTCGCCCTGGTAGAGCACCGCGATCCGGTCGGCGACGCCGGCGACCGACCCGAGGTCGTGCGAGATGAAGACCAGGGCCGTGCCGGAGTCGCGGAGTTCCTTCAGGATCTGCAGGATCTGGACCCGGTTGGCGGAGTCCAGGGCGCTGACCGGCTCGTCGAGGATGACCAGCTTCGGCTCGGTGACCAGCGCCCGGGCCACCGCGACCCGCTGCCGCTGACCGCCCGACAGCTCTCCGGGCAGCCGGCCGAGCAGCTCCTCGGAGAGCCGGACCCGGGCGAGGAACGTACGGGCCCGGTCCGTCGCCTCCTTGCGCGGCACGCCCTGCACGAGCAGCGGCTCGATCAGCGACTCCTCGATGGTGAGGTCCGGGTCGAGGCTGCGCAGCGGGTCCTGGAAGACGTACTGGAGCACACCGCGCCGGCGCAGACTCCGCCACTGGCGTTTTCCGTACGGGCCGACGTCCTCGCCGCCGATGACGATCCGGCCCGCCGAGGCGCCCACCAGGCCGAGCACGGCGCGGGCGAAGGTGGACTTGCCCGAACCGGTCTCGCCGATGATCCCGACGGTCTCGCCGGGCGCGACGCTCAGTGAGACGTCGTGCAGGGCGCGGCGGCGCTGCCGGCGCGCGCCGTAGTGCACGTCCAGGCCGGTGACTTCGAGGACGGCGGGCGGGGTGGTCACGATGCCTCCTGAGGTGCGCGGAACTTCTCCAGGCCGTACTCCTCGTGCTCGGCGATGAGGAGCCGGGTGTACTCGTGCCGCGGGTGGTGCAGCACCTCGCCGGTCGGGCCGTGCTCCACCACCTCGCCCTCGCGCATCACGAGGACCTCGTCGCAGAGCTGGGCGACGACGGCCAGGTCGTGGGAGACGACCACCAGGGCCAGCCCGGCGCGCTCGCGCAACTCGGCGAGCAGGTCGAGGATCTCGGCCTGGACCGTGACGTCGAGGGCGGTCGTGGCCTCGTCGGCGATGAGGATCCTCGGGTCGGCGGCGATGGCGGCCGCGATCAGGACCCGCTGGAGCATGCCGCCGGACAGCTCGTACGGGTACTGGCCGTGGACCAGCTCCGGGTCGCGCAGCTGTACGGCGTGGAGCAGCTCGATCGCGCGCTGCCGGGCCTCGCGCCGCTTGAGGCCCTTCTTGACCCGGACGACCTCGGCGATCTGCGCGCCCACCCGGATCGAAGGGTTGAGGTACGACGCGGGGTCCTGGAACACCGCGCTGATCGTCGCGCCCCGCAGCTCCGTCCACTCCCGGGGTGTCAGCGTGGCGATGTCCGTGCCGGTGATCTCGATCGAGCCGGCGGTGACCTCGAAGTGCGGGGGGAGGATGCCCAGGGTGGCCCGGCAGGTGAGGGTCTTGCCGCTGCCGGACTCGCCGACGATGCCGACGGTTTTCCCGGGGGTGAGTTCGAAGCTCACCCCATGGACGATCTCGCGGTCCCCGACCCGGTCGCTGATGTGCACGCCACGGACGGCGAGCACGGGGGCCGTACCGGCGTGCGCGTCGGTCCTCTCGGGGGCGGGGCTCTGGGACAGGGTGGTCATCACGCACCTCCGGCGGGAACGGCATCGGACGTGCCGCGCTTGCCCTGCCCGTCCGGGCGGTTGGCGCGGGCCGTGCGGTTGTTGACGAAGGCCCGGCCGGCCTCGCCGGAGACGTCGCGGATCGCGTCGGCGAGCTGGTTGCTGGCCCAGACCGTGACCATGATCAGCAGGGCGGGGACGACCGGCGCCCACGGCTGGTAGTCGAGATAGCCGAGGTCGGAGGCGAGCAGGCCGCCCCAGGTGGGCGCGGGCGGCTGGACGCCGATGCCGAGGAACGTCAGGCTCGACACGATGACGAAGCCGGTGCCGATGGTCTGGGCGAGCGCGACCGCGATCGGCGGGAGCACCTTGACCCAGACGTGCCGCCGGACGATCCAGCCGGTCGAGGCACCGGAGACGATCGCCGCCTCCACGTACTGCGAGCGGGCGACGGACAGGGTCGCGGCCCGGCCCACCCGGTAGAAGAGCGGGGAGACCAGCACCCCCGTGACGAGCATCGCCTGGCCGATGCCGTTGCCGAGCAGCGCGATCACGGCGACCGCGAACAGCAGGAACGGCAGAGCGACCAGGGTGTCGGCCAGCCGCAGGGTCAGCCACTCGAAGACGCGCCCGAGATACACCGACAGGATGCCGGGGACGGCACCCACGACCAGGGCCACCAGGGCGACTTCGAGGGCGCCGAGCACGCTGACGCGGGAGCCGTCGAGAAGCCGGCTGAACACGTCACGGCCCAGGTAGTCCGTGCCCAGCCAGTGGGCGCCCGAGGCCGGTGCGAGCGTGTCGGTGCTGGTGGCCAGGGGATTCTGCGGGGCGAGCAGCGGACCGAGGATCGCCAGGAGGGCGATCAGGGCGAGGATGCCGAGGGCGATCCGGCCGGAGGTGAGGGAGAGGACGCGGCGCACCATGGTCAGACCCCCCGCTGGGATGCGGGCGTCACACGCGCCAGCACCAGGTTGACGATCAGGTTGAAGAGGACGACCAGGACGATCGACACCACCAGCACGCCCTGCACGGCCGGTACGTCACCGGCCTGCGCGGAGTCGTTGGCGAATCTGCCGAAGCCCTGCAGCCCGAAGATCCACTCGGTCACGACGGAGGCGCCGACCAGGGCCGGGAATTTCAGGCCGAGGGTGGCGAGCGCGGGACCGATGCCGTTGCGCAGCACATGGGTGAGGAAGATCCGCCGTGGGCTCAGTCCCCGTACCACCGCGCCCGTCACGTAGTTCTCGCGATAGGCCGCGACGAGACTGCCGCGGAGCTGGCGGGCGACGTCGGCGACGACGTCGAAGCTCAGCGCGATCGCCGGGAGCGTGATGTGCGCGAGCCACGGGCCGAACCCCTGGGCCGCCGGGATGTATCCGGCGGAGGGGAACACGTGGAGTCCGACCGCGAAGACCGCCACGAGCACGATCCCGACGACGAACGCCGGCATCACCGAGATCACCGTGACGAACCCGGTGATCGTCCGGTCCACCCAGGTGGTGCGCCGCAGCGCCGCCACCGTGCCGAGGACGAAGCCGAGCAGTACGCCGATGATCAGGGCGAACGTCGCGATGGAGAGGCTCACTCCGAGGCCCAGGCCGATGAGGGTGGAGATGTCGGCGCCGTTGGTCCAGCTGGTGCCCAGCTGCCCGTGCAGGACGCCGGTGAACCAGTCCCAGTACTGCACCAGGAAGGGCCGGTCCAGCCCCCACTGGGACTCGACCCGGTGGACCGCTTCGGGAGTCGCCTCCTCGCCCAGCTGGATCCGCGCCGGGCTGAGTCCGCTCAGCGACCGCAGCGCGAATGTCACGAACGTCGCGACCACGAAGACGGGCACGATGATCGCGATCGACCGGGCGAGGGTGACCAGGACCCGGCCCAGCGTGTGCCGCGCCCTGGCCACGGCGACCCCGCGACGGCGGGCAGGCCCGGCCGGTACCGCGGTCGTCGTCGTCATGGGGTTGCCCCCTCTCTGCTAGTGGAGTTGGTGGACGGGTGTCAGTTGCCGCCGGAGATGGTCACTCCGGTCCAGTCGATGTGGGCCGGGTTCTTCGGCAGGCCGGAGATCGACTTGCTCTTGGCGATGAGGTTCGGCGCGGAGTAGGTGAAGACCAGCGCCTTGCTCCGCAATCCGGCGCGGGTGGCCGCCTGGAGGACCTTGGTGTAGTCCGGCGAGTCCAGCGGGGTCTCCCGCACCTTGGCGACGGCCGCCTCGAAGCCGGCCGGCTCGTACGGAGTGCTCAGGTTCAGCGGGCCGTTGGGGCCGAAGTGGGCGGTGAGGGTCTGCAGGGCGGAGTCCCGGCCGGTGGTCCCGTACAGCGAGAACGTCAGGTCCTTGGCGAAGAACGGGGTGGCCCAGTTCTTGTCGATCTTGATGGTGACGGTGATCCCGACCTTGGCCAGCTGCGACTGGACCAGCTCCGCCTGGGGATCCTCGGCCGGGATGACCAGGTTGAGCTTGATGTCACCGGCCTGGTAACCCGCCTCGGCGAGCAGCTTCTTGGACTTCGCCGGGTCGTAGGGGTAGTCGTTCTCCGACTCGGGTCGTAGGCCACGTACCCCTTCGGGAACGGCTGGTTGGTCACCGAGCCGTAGCCGAACGTCAGCTTGTCCACGAACTCCTGACGGTTGATCGCATAGCGGACGGCGTCCACGACCTTGTCGTTGTTGAACGGCGCCTTGTTGATGTTGAGGCTGATGTTGTTGGCGTTGAAGCCCGGCTGGGAGAAGACGTCCAGACCGGCCTTCTTGGCGGCGGCCGCCTGGCTCGGGGCGAGGTCGGCGAAGTTGTAGACGCCGGTGCGCAGGCCGGAGACGACCGTGGAGGCGTCGGGGGCCGAGGTCAGTTCGACGTTGTCGATGTGGATGTTCTTGGCGTCCCAGTACTCCGGGTTCTTCTTCAGGACCGCCTTGGTGCCCGGCACCAGCTGGGTGACGATGAACGGCCCCGCGCCGACCGGGTTCTGGTCGAGCTTCGTGGGGTTCGCGGCCGCCTTGGGACTGGCGATCTGCAGGACCCGCTCACCCAGCAACTGAGGTATCTGGTAGTCGACCTGGGTGAGGTGGAGCACCGCGTCCAGCCCCTTGGCGTCCACCGACTTGATGGAGGTCAGATCACCGAAGAGCGCCGAGTTCTTCTGCTTCTGCGCCCGCTCGATGGCCGCCTTGACGGCGGCGGCGTTCACCGGCTCGCCGTCGCTGAACTTCAGGTCCGGCCGCAGATGGAAGGTGATCTCGTCACCCTTCTTGTTGTACTCCCAGCTCTTGGCGAGATCCGGCACGGCCTTGCCGGTCTCGTCCGTGCGGGTCAACGACGCGTAGGTCAGGGCGAGTTCACGGAACTGGGCGCCACTGCCGCTGACCACCGGATCCCAGTGGGCCGGGAAGTAGGAGGAGGTCCACTTCAGCGTGGCGCCGCTTCCGGCGGACGCGGTGCCGGAGCCGCAGGCGGTGAGCGCGGGGGCGAGCAGGGCGACGAGGGCGCCGGCGACGGCTGTGGTTCGCAGGCCGCCGGACCCCCGGCGTGAGACGAGTTCAAGTCTGGGGCGGCGGGCGGTGTGGTGTGCGGGCATCTCGTTCTTCCTGTGGTCGGCCCGGTCTGGGTCGGGGCGGAGGGAGCAGGGCGGAAGGCCGGCTGGACATCCGCGCGGACCGTCGACCGGGACCGAACGGGCATGCCGGGGCGAGCGCCGGCACACACTCGGAGCGTGCGGCGCTCAGGGCAAGGGGAGTTGGCGGCCTCGCGAGGGCGGGCCCGGAGGCTGTGAAGGAGGCGACGGGGAACGCGGGCGCGGAGGACGGCGGGACGCGGCCGAGCCGGACGGCGGGCAACCGGGGCCGCACCACGAAGGCGCGGAGATCAGGCGGCTGCGGGCCGGAGGCGGCGGACGGCTGAGGGCCGGGGACGGCGGAAGGTCAGCGACAGAGTGCGCTGCAGGTGCGCCGCAGGTCCACGTAGCGGCACACCACACCGGGGTGCGTCGTGAGCATGCTGCACATCCTGGGGGCTGCCGCGACCGGCTGTCAATGGACACCAATTGGTGTCTCATTCGGCGGGACGGCCTCGGTCCGCAGATCAGAGGTCCGCCGGGGTGTGGAAGGGGCTCAGCCGGTGTTGGTCCGGCGAGCTGACGCTTCGTCAGGATGCAGCCACAGGGGGCCGTTTCCGGTCTCCACCCGGACGGCGTGCGGCGGCGGCCACGCGCCCTCCGCCAGCTGCGGCCGCTCCGGATCCGTCATGCTCCCGTAACGCTCCAACGCCTCCGCCGGGGAGAGGGGCGCGGGGACCGCCGGCAGCCCTGGACAGAGTTCCTCGACGACGGCGGCGTACTCCTCGAAGGGCCGCCAGCCGGGCACCACCCGGTAGCCGGCGGGCGCACGCACCAGCAGGGTCGGCAGCGCGTACCGGTACCCGCCGTCGGCGGTCTCCTTGGCTGCACCCGGATGCGGCGAACCGCTCGACACCGAGCGCACCTCGGGGACGGGCCGGCGCGCCTCGGCACGGTCGGCGCGCACCCGCTCCAGGACCGCGTCGGACGCGGCGTCGGCGGCCAGCCGCTCCATGTCCAGGCCCGGTACGCCCCGGACCGCGGCCAGCGCCAGCGCGGCGGTGTCCGCCGGTTCGCCGAGCACGAAGACGGTCTCCCGCAGCCGCCGCAGCGCTCGCTCGGCGACGTCGTCGCGCCGGAGGCCGTTCTGGAGGCCGTTCTGGAGGCCGTTCTGCAGGCCGCCTGTGAGGCCGCCCTGGAGTTCGGCTGCCTTGGCGACCAGTGAGGCGGGCCAGGAACTGGCCGGCATCCGGCTCAGCCGTACCGCCCGGGGAGCCCCGCTGTGCGAGCTGATCTCCTCGACGTAGCGTGCGTACCAGGCGGTCTCCGCCGCCGGATCCGGCGGCGGGTCGTCGTCGTCATCGAAGAGGATCGCGTACGCCCGCCGCCAGCGGACCCGGCCGGCCAGCGCCGTCCGCAGCCTGCGGAAGACCGGCTCCGAACCCCACGCCCACGGACACAGCGGGTCGGTGTACTCCACCACCTCGACCGGCGGCGGCAGTTCGGCGGCGCCCGTCACGCGGCGCCCGTCCGGGCCAGCCTCTCGGCCGGTTCGGCGGGCAGCAGCGACATCAGGGTCACCCCGCCCAGGACCGCCGCCGCACCCGCCTCGACCTCACGCCACACCCCGGGCAGCCCCGTGGCGGGACCGGGGTAGTCGAGTTCGGCCAGTGACTCGCCGCGCAGCGTGATCAACTCACCGTCGACGGCCCGCGTGACGTCCAGCAGAGTGATCTCCTCGGCGGGTCTGCCGAGCCAGTAACCGCCCTCGCAGCCACGCTGGCTGCGCACCAGGCCCGCTCTGCGCAGCTCACCCACCACGGACTTCAGAAACCGGAACGGGATCTCCTGCGAGGACGCGATCGCCTCACAGGTCAGCGGACGAGCCGGCTCACGGGCGAGCTCCAGCAGCGCCCGAATGCCGTAGTCCGCCTTCGCGGAGATATGCATGCGCACATCATGCCCGAGGAGTCGGCGCGGCGAGCCGCTTCCAGTAGGCCCGCTCGCTCTGTTGCGGGAACATTGCCGCAGGTGAAAGGCAATGGACACCTCTTGACATCCTTTTCTGAGGCGCCCTAGCGTCCACGCCATGAGCGAGCCGCTGACGACCCCCGGTGAAGGCTTCCATCCGCATCTCCACGAAACCCCGGACCGCCCGGCGGCACCGCTGAGCACCCGCCTGCACCACGTCCGCGCCGACTCCCTGGACGGCGACACCGCACAGACCGGCGGTATGCGCAGGTTCGCGGCCGTCAGCGGGAAGACGGTCGGTTCCGAGAAGCTGTGGATGGGCCAGACCCATGTGGCGCCCGCCACCTCCTCCTCCGACCACCACCACGGCGAGTCCGAGACCGCCATCTACGTGGTGAGCGGACACCCCGAGTTCGTCTTCCTGGACGACTCCGGCCCGGAACCGGAGGAGGTACGGCTGCGCACCTCGCCCGGCGACTACATCTTCGTCCCGCCCTTCGTCCCGCACCGCGAGGAGAACCCGGACCCCGACGACGAGGCGGTGGTCGTCATCGCGCGCAGCACCCAGGAGGCGATCGTGGTCAACCTGCCTGGTCTGTACGCCCTTCCGGCCGACGGGGGATGACGGGCCGGCTCGCGGCGGCGGTGTGACGCCGGTACCCGGACGTGTGTCAGAGGACCTCGTGGAGCTTCCCGGTCGCCACGTCGAAGACGAAGCCCCGGATCCGGTCCTTGTGCACGATGAAGGGGTCCGCCTTGATCCGTGCGATCGACTGGCGGACGTCCGTGTCCAGATCGCCGAAGGCCTCGGCGGCCCAGGGCGGGCGGATTCCGGTGTCCTTCTGGACCGCGTCCTTGAACCCGTCGTCGGTGAAGGTCAGCATCCCGCAGTCGGTGTGGTGGATGAGGATGATCTCCTCGGTGCCCAGGAGGCGCTGGCTGATGGCGAGCGAGCGGATCTCGTCCTGGGTGACCACGCCTCCGGCGTTGCGGACGACATGCGCCTCCCCGTCGCCGAGGCCGAGGATCGCGTAGACGTTGAGCCGGGCGTCCATGCAGGCCACCACGGCCAGCCGCTTGGACGGGGGCAGCGGGAGGGGGCCGGTGAAGGTCTCGGCGTAGCGGGCGTTGTTGGCGAGGAGTTCATCGGTCACGGACATGACGGACCTCGGTTCTGGTGCGGTGGGGACGGTGCCGGGGGAGGGGGCGCGGTTCCGGGGCGTCCGGGCCGCGGGTGCGCTCACGCGGCCCGGCGACAGAACCCGTCGAAGAGATGCAACCGACGCGAGGGCCAGAAGCCCGTCGGCGTGGTGACGAAGGTCTGCATCACACCAGTGAACCTCTTTGACATGCGGTTCGCACGGGCGGCGGGTGTTGCAGGTTCGTGAAATGCCGCTCGCGGGCGGGGGACCGGCATTTTCCACTGCATACAGTTGCATGCACTACGCCGCTTCCGCGCCCTGGAGACACCGCACCATGGAAGAACTCACCTGGCACAGCCCCGCCATCGCCGACGGCATAGCCGCGATCCGCTCCGGCTCTCCGTTCGTCTACGGCCTGACCAACTACGTCGCCGCCAACCTCAGCGCCAACGTGCTGCTGGCCGTCGGCGCGGGCCCCGCCATCGGTGCCGCCGCCGACTTCCCCACCGTCTTCCCGGCCGGCGCCGGCGGGGTCTGGATCAACACGGCGGCGCTCATCAGCAACCCGGCGGAACCCGTCGCCGACGCCGCCCGCACCGCGCACGAGGCGGGTACGCCCTGGGTCCTGGACCCGGTCGCGGTGGGCGCCGGCGCCACCGAGTACGACGCGTTCGTGAAGGGGCTCCTCGACCACCGGCCCACCGTGATCCGAGGCAACGCCAGCGAACTGATCGCCCTCTCCGGCGGTGACAGCACCGGCAAGGGCGTCGAGACCACCGCCTCCTCCACGGACGCGATCGGCGCCGTCGAGGATCTCGCCCGACAGACCGGTGCCGTCGTCGCGGTCAGCGGCCCTGTCGACTACCTGACCGACGGCACCCGCACCGTCGCCGTCCCCGGCGGAGACGTCCGGCTGACCCAGGTCACCGGCGCCGGGTGCAGCCTCGGCGCGCTGATCGCGGGCGCCCTCGCCGTCGTACCCGACACCCTGACGGCCACCGCCGTCGCCCATGTCGCCTTCGCCACGGCGGCCGAGCGGGCCGGTGCCCGCACCACCGGCACCGGATCCTTCGCGGTCGCCCTGCTCGACGAACTCTCGCTGCTCGGCACGTGACGGCACCGGACCGCAGGACCGTACGAACCCTGGAGCACCCCTTGACCACCGACGAGCCGAACCCCGTCGCCCCGCGCATGCACCTGGCCGCGTTCCTCAACGCCGGACCCCAGGGCACCGTCGGCTGGCGGCACCCCGACGCGGGCGACGGTTTCCTCACGGCCGCGCACTACACGCACATCGCCCGGGTCCTGGAGGACGCCGGTTTCGACCTGGCCTTCGTACCGGACTCCCTCGCCGTGCCCCGGAGCCTCGGCGACTCCTACGCCCCGGCCGTGACCTGGGGAACCGGCACCCCGCGCCTGGACCCGGTGCCCGTCATCACCCTCATGGCGGCGGCCACCCGGCATCTCGGCGTCGCCGCCACCGTCTCCACCGGCTACCAGGAGCCCTTCCATGTCGCCCGCGGCATGGCCACCCTCGACCACCTCATCGGCGGGCGCGCCGGCTGGAACGTGGTCACCAGCTTCCAGGACGCCGAAGCCCAGAACTTCGGCCAGGACAAGCTGCCCGGGCGACAGGCACGCTACGACCGGGCGGAGGAGTTCCTGGAGGTCACCGCGCAGCTCTGGGACAGCTGGGCCGACGACGCGATCGTAGCCGACAAGGCGAGCGGGATCTTCGGCCGGCCCGAGGCCGTGGCGGCCGTGGAGCACCGGGGCGAACGCTTCGCGGTGCGGGGCCCGCTGAGCGTGCCGCGGCCGCCGCAGGGCTACCCGGTGATCATCCAGGCGGGCGCCTCCCCCGCCGGCCGGGACTTCGCGGCCCGCTGGGCGGACGTGATCTTCTGCAGCCACGAGTCGCTGGAGTCGGCGGTCGCCTTCTACGCCGACGTCAAGGCCCGTGCCGCCGCCCACGGCCGTGACCCGGACCAGCTCAAGGTGCTCCCGGCGGCGACGACCGTGGTGGGCACCGACCTGCGTGACGCCCTCGCCAAGCACGAGGCGTTCACCGAACTGGTCCACCCCGAGGCGGGGTTGTCCCGGCTCGCCTACCACGTCAACGTCGACCTGACCCGTTACGACCTTGACGGCCCGCTGCCCTCCCTGGCGGAGGTCGGCGTCGAGGGCCACTACCGCGAGGTCGTCGAGTTCGCCGAGCGGGAGAAGCTCAGCGTGCGCGAGATCGGCCGCTGGTACGGCGCCCGCACCGAGGGCAACATGATCGGCTCGCCCTCGGACATCGCCGACACCATGCAGCTGTGGCTGGACCGCGGCGCGGCCGACGGCTTCATGATCCAGGCGACCCATGTGCCCACCGCCTTCGAGGAGTTCGCCGACCTCGTCGTCCCCGAACTGCGCCGCCGTGGCCTCGTACGCACCGGCTACGACGGATCCACCCTGCGGGAGAACCTGGGCCTCGCCCGCCCGGAGCGGGGCGAATGGCGCAACCGTGCTGCGAAGGAACGCTCATGACCCGTGCCAGTGTCCTCGTCGACGTCGACTGGCTGCGCCACCGGCTCGACGAGGTGATCGTCCTCGACGCCACCGTGGACCGCCGCACCGGCCCGGACGGCGGCAAGGTCTTCGTCAGCGGACTCGCCCTGCACACCGAACGCCGCATCCCCGGCGCCCACTTCGCCGACCTGATGACCGGCTTCTCGGATCCCTCGGCGCCCTTCTCCTTCACCCGTCCGCCCACCTCCGCGATCGAGGCCCACGCCCGGGAACTCGGCATCCGCGAGGGCTCCACCGTCGTCGTCTACGACCGGCTGACGGGAGCCTGGGCCGCCCGGGTGTGGTGGGTGCTGCGCACCGCCGGCATCACGGGCGTCCAGGTCCTCAACGGCGGCCTGACCGCCTGGGAGGCGGCCGGACTGCCCGTCACGGGCGGCCGTGAACCGGCTCCGGCCCGCGGGGACGTCGTCGCGCGTCCCGCCCGCGAGGGGTTCGTGGACCTCGCCCGCATGAAGCGCATAGCCGACGGCAGCGACCTCACCCCGGCGGTCTGCGCCCTGCGCCGACCCGAGTACCTCGGCGACCCCGCCCTGCCCCGCTCAGGACACATCCCCCGCACGTCGAACCTCCCCTATGCCGACCTCCTCGGCCCGGACAACACCCTCTCCGCGGAGCGCACCGAGCGGCTCGCGCGGTCCCACGGGGTGCGCGCCGGCGACGGCACCGTCCTCTACTGCGGCGGGGCGATCAACGCGGCCGGTCTCGCCCTGGCCCTGCACGAGACCGGCATCGACGACGTCCTGCTCTACGACGGCTCGCTCGGCGAATGGCGGGCCGACCCGGCGCTGCCGCTGGTCACCGGTCCGGAGAAGGAGGAGACCGGCCGTCCCGTCCGGTGACCCGCGGCAGCCGCCGGCCCCGGCATGCGGCATGATCCGGGCGGCGGGCCCACGAGGCGTCTCGCAGGCCGACCGCGCGATGAGGAAACGGATGAAGAGCACACGGGACACGATCTACGACGAGCTACGGCGCCGTCTCACCCACGGCCACTACCCGCAGGACGCCTCCCTCGTCCCGCTCGCGCTGAGCGAGGAGTTCGCGGTGTCACGTACCCCGGTCCGCGAGGCGCTGGCCCTGCTGGAACAGGACGGCCTCCTGGTGGGCACCCGGCGCGGCTTCGCCCTGCGGCAGCGGTCGGACGAGGAGATGCTCGAACTCTTCGAGCTGCGGGCGGTGCTGGACGCCATGACCGCCTCGGCCGCCGCCCGGCGGCGCAGCCCGGTGGACCTCGCCCGACTGGACGCCCTGGTGGAACAGGCGGGTTCGCTGGACGACCCGGCCGAGATCCGCCGCAGCTTCAACGAGTGGCACGACACGGTGCGTTCGGCCGCCCACAACAACACCGTTACCTCGCTGCTGCACACCGTGGACGCTCAGGTGAAGACGAGCGCGCCGTGGCGGACCGTGACGGTCGACGACACCTTCGACGCGACCCTCGCCGAACACCGCGCGATCACCGAGGCGATACGCGACCAGGACGCGGAGGCGGCCCGGCTGCGGATGCTCGCCCACCACGAACACGACCGGGACACCCGCATCCGGCAGCGGGTACGGGGGGACGGCCGGGGAGCCCTGACATGAGCCGGCCGGCGGCTTCCGCCGGAGCGGCCCTGCCCCCTCGGGCCTGGCTCCGGCGCCGGCTCAGGTGCGGGGACCGGTTTCCAGGAAGTGGTGGAGGGAGGCGGTCATCCGGGTGACGAAGGCGTCGCGGGTCCGGTCGGGGACGAGGTCGAGGGAGAGATAGGGGTTGAGGTCCTCCAACTCGACCAGGAGAAGGGAGCCGTCCCGGGTGCGGCAGGCGTCCACGCGCTGGATGCCGTGGTCGAGCGTGTTCCAGTCGATGAAACGCCGGGCGAAGACAAGATCGGCCGCCGAGGGTTCGTACGGTTCGAGGACCCAGCGGCGGCCGGGGTCGGGGGCGTGGAGCGCGTACTGGAAGGCGTCGTCGACGTAGTAGAAGGACACCTCGTAGCGGAAGTCGATGCGAGGCTGGACCAGGATGTCGCCGTAGGCGAGGTCGGCCAGCCGGTCCCGGGCCACGAAGGTCAGGCCGATGGAGTCCGCTCCCGTCCTGGGCTTGACCGCGTACTGGTCGCTCTCGGGCAGGCGGTCCAGATGCCGGGGCCGGTCGATGGTGGGGATGACCGGGTATCCGGCCGCGGTCAGTTCCGGCAGATATCCCTTGCCTGCCATGTCGGCCCGGCCGTTCAGCGGGTTGTAGACCCGGATGCCGCCCGCCCTGGCCCGGTCGCGGAAGGCGTCGTACTCCCGCTGGTAGTGGAGTACCGGACCGCTGTTGCGGACCACGACCGCGTCGAAGCGGTCCATCAGGGCCGCGGCGTCGAGCGGATGGCACAGGGCGATGTCGAAGTCCGCGCGGAGCCGGGCGGTCAGGAACACGTCCTCGTCGCCGTACCGACGCCCGCGCGCCGGATAGGCGAGGTCGGTCACGTACAGCAGGCTCGGGCGGGCGGACATGGTGCTTCTCCTCGGCAGGTGGCCACGCGTGCGGTCAGCCGATGGTGGCACGCTCCCGGCGGGGAGCCGTGCCGCCCCACCTCCAATCGGCCGCCGTCCGGATCCGCGCGTCGCGGGGAAGCGGCCTACGACCGGAGGCGGGCGCCCGGACCCAGCCGGGCGGTGACTTCCCCCGGGGCGAGGGCGGCGTGCTCCGCGGAGCACTGGACGACGACGCGGACCGGAGCGTCGCAGCCGGTGTGGCGAACGTCCAGCGGGGGGCTCTCCCCGGGGTCGAGGGCGTATGTCTCGCCCCACTGGCTCAGCGCCATGAGGACGGGCCACAGGTCCCAGCCCTTGCGGGTCAGCCGGTACTCGTTGCGGGCGCGGCTGCCGGGCTCCCGGTAGGGGACGGTCTTCAGGACGCCGGCCGAGATCAGCTTCCGTAGGCGGTCGCTGAGCACCGCCTCCGACAGGCCGATGTGCCGGTGGAAGTCGTCGAAGCGGCGGACGCCGTTGACCGCGTCACGCAGGATCAGCAGCGTCCATTTCTCTCCGACCACGTCGAGCGTGCGCTGGACGGGGCAGTTCTCCGTGCTCGCCTCAAGCCACTCCATGGCGCCATCGTAAGGCCCTGACTTCGTCATTGACAGTCAGGTGAGCGGAAAGCTAGCTTCATTTGAAAAAGTCAGACGGATCGGTCAGACGGATCGGTCAGACGGATCGGATGGAAGGGCTCAGCGCTGTGGGACGGACACGTACGTATCAGTGGGACGATCCCGCGGTCCTGGCGGAGGCCGCCGGACGCATGGCCGGTATCGACTTCCTGCGCGAGCTGCAGGCGGGACGGCTGCCGAGCTCGCCGATCAACCACACCGTCGACTTCGCCCTGGACGAGGTGGAGCCGGGGCGGGCGGTCTTCTCCCTGACGCCGGGCGAGGAGCACTACAACCCGATCGGCAGCGTGCACGGCGGCATCTTCGCCGTGCTGCTGGACTCGGCCGCGGGATGCGCCGTGCAGTCCACTCTTCCGCAGGGCATGGCGTACACCTCCCTCGACCTGACTGTGAAGTTCCTGCGCCGCATCACCGTGGAGACCGGCACCGTGCGCGCCATCGGCACGGTGGTCAGCAAGGGCCGTCAAACCGCCCTCGCACAAGCGCAGTTGGTCGACGGGACGGACCGGCTGCTCGCCCACGCCACCAGCAGCTGCATGCTCTTCCCGGTGCCGCCCCCGCGCTGAGCCGGAAGCCCCCGGCGCGCCGGTTCGCGGCGCCCGGGGCCGAGCGCGCCCCGGGGTGACCCCAGGGCGCGCGACACCGTTCCCTCGCCTCCTTCGCCGGACGGCCTCAGTGGCCGGGCGCCCCCTCGGGTGCGCCGTACGCCGGCTCCTGTTCGGACGTTCCGGCGTCCGCGCCGGACCGGCGGCGGCCCGGTGTCCACAGGAGGGCGCCGGAGGCCAGGCCGAGGGCGGCGAGGAGCCACCAGACCCGGTGGAAGGAGTCGACGGCGGTGGCCGCGGTGGGCGTGCCGAGGACGGCGACGAAGAGGCTGATGCCGAGGACCGCGCCGAGCTGGCGCAGGCTCGCGTTGATCGCCGAGCCGAGCGCGAACCGCCCCGGCGGCAGCGCCTGGACGGCGGCCCCGGACTGTACGGGCAGGGTGAGCCCGACGCCGAGCCCGGTGAGCAGCGCCGCTGGCAGCCAGTGGGTGGTCCAGTGCGGAGTGGCGCCGGCGAAGACCGCGGTGAGGGTGAGCCCGGCCGTCCAGAAGAGGGCGCCGAAGGTGAGCACACGGCGGGCCCCGTGGGTGTGGGAGAGGCGGCTGGCGGTGCGGGCCACGGCGGTGACCACCAGCGGGCTCGGCGCGGTGGCGAGGGCGGCGCGCAGCACCGAGTAGTGCCACACCGTCTGCAGGAAGATGATGTTGCTGAGCAACATGCCGTAGAAGGCGGCGGCGAACACCAGAGTCGCCGCGTTGACCAGCCGGAACTGCCGGACCCGGAAGAGCGCGAAGTCCATCACGGGCTGTGCGGTGGCACGGTCGCGCAGGACGAAGGCCGGGAGCAGCAGCGCGGCGAGTACGAAGGAGCCGATCACCCACGGGTCGGACCAGCCCCGGTTCGGGCCCTCGATGATGCCGAGGCTCAGCGCGGCGGGCATCGCGGCGATCAGCAGGACGCCGAGCGGGTCGGGCAGACCGTGGGCGTGCGGGTCGCGGGCCTCGCGCAGCAGCCGCAGGCCGAAGAAGGCGATCACCGCGCAGATCGGCACGTTGACCAGGAAGATCCAGCGCCAGGAGGCGTACTGGGTCAGCAGGGCGCCCAGGGTGGGGCCGAGCGCGGCGGCCGCCGCGCCCATGGAGCCCCAGGTGCCTATCGCGACCGGCCGCCGGGCCGCCGGGAACTCAGGGAGGATCAGGGACAGTGACGTCGGAGTGACCAGGGCGGCGAACGCCGCTTGCAGGGCCCGTCCCGCGATGAGCATTCCGGTGTTCGGCGCCAGCCCGCACAGGGCGCTCATCGCCGCGAAGCCGGTGATGCCGATGAGGAAGACCCGCTTGCGCCCGTAACGGTCGGCGAGCCGGCCGGCCGGGATGAGGACGGCGGCGAAGACCAGGCTGTAGGCGTTGAGCACCCACGCCAGATGGCCGGCCGTGGCGTGGAAGCTGCGGCCGATGGTCTCGAAGGCGACATTGACGATCGTGGTGTCGAGGAACACCACGAACGCGCCGAGGCTGCTCAGCGCCAGCACCCGCAACGCGTGACGGCGGGCGGCCGCGTCCTGGACCGGCTCCTCCGTCGTCGCTGACCCGGTAGGCGCGGCGGTGGAGGCCCCCTCGGGTACGGCCATGGTGTCCCCAGATGTGAGTTTGGTTTTCCTACCGACGCCGCGCGACGTTACCCCGAGTGGGTCGTGAAACACAACCAACCAGGGGTAACGTGGGCCCATGGACGTAGAACCGCAACAGGCCGGGGAGTCGCAGACGGGCAGCGCCGGGGCCGTCACCGGGCCGCTGACCTCGGTCATGGCGGACATGCCGGCGGGCGCCCGCCCCTGCTCGATCGCCGCCGCGCTGGGGATCGTCGGCGAGCGGTGGTCGCTGCTCGCGCTGCGGGAGATGTCCTACGGCGTGCACCGCTTCGCGAAGATCGCCGGCTACACGGGCGCACCGCGCGACATCCTGGCCGACCGGCTGCGCAAGCTCGAAGCGGCGGGCGTGATCGAGCGGCGGCAGTACAGCGAGCACCCTCCCCGCCACGAGTACCACCTGACGCAGGCGGGACGGGAACTCTTCCCCGTCATGATCGGCCTGCTGCAATGGGGCGACAGGTGGGCGGTGGACACCCCTGCCGTCGCCTTCCGGCACGAGTGCGGTCACCCCCTGCGGATGGAGTCCGGGTGCCGGCACTGCGAGGGAGAGATCACCCCGGAGTCCCTCTTCTTGCAGCCGCGCGACGCGCACTCCTGACGGTCACCGCCGGTTCGGTCCTCCCCTGACGGGGCCGGACTCGCCGTACCTGCCGTAGCGCTCGATGCTGTGGGGGAGGGGTGGGCCGCGGGACGCCGGAGGTGGGCGGCGTCGCTCGGCGAGGCCGGGTCAGGGGCGCAGTCCGAGGGCCTCTCGCCCCGCGTAGCGTGCTTGTGTCCCCAGTTCCTCCTCGATGCGGAAGAGCTGGTTGTACTTGGCGGTGCGGTCCGAGCGGGACAGCGAGCCGGTCTTGATCTGGCCGCAGCCCGTGGCGACGGCGAGGTCGGCGATCGTCGTGTCCTCGGTCTCGCCGGAGCGGTGGGACATGACGACCGTGTACCCGGCGCGGTGGGCGGTGGCGACCGTGCCGAGGGTCTCGGTGAGGGTGCCGATCTGGTTGACCTTCACCAGGACGGAGTTGGCGATGCCGTCGCGGATACCGGCGCGCAGCAGCGTCTCGTTGGTGCAGAAGACGTCGTCGCCGGTGAGCTGGCAGCGGTCGCCGAGCCGGGCGGTCAGGTCACGCCAGCCGGCGTGGTCGTCCTCGGCCATCGGATCCTCGATGGAGGCCACGGGGTAGCGGTCGACGAGGGCGGCGAGGTAGTCGGCGTGTTCGGCGGGGGTACGGCGGACGCCCTCGCCCGTGTAGTCGTAGCCGCCGTCGTGGAAGAACTCCGAGCTGGCCGGGTCCATGACGAGCGTGATGTCGGTGCCGGGCTTGTAGCCGCTCTGCTCGATGGCGCGGACGACGAAGTCCAGGGCCTCGTCGGCGGTGCGCAGGTCGGGAGCGAAGCCGCCCTCGTCGCCGACGTTGACACTGTGGCCGGCGGCCAGCAGGTTGCCGCGCAGGGTGTGGAAGACCTCCGAGCCCATGCGGACCGCCTCGGCGAAGGTGGCCGCACCGATGGGCGCGATCATGAACTCCTGGAAGTCGAGCGGATTGTCGGCGTGGGCGCCGCCGTTGACGATGTTCATCATCGGCACCGGCAGCAGCCGGGCGTCGACTCCGCCGACGTAGCGGTACAGCGGCTGCCGGTGGGAGGCCGCGGCGGCCTTGGCGGTGGCCAGGGAGACGCCGAGCAGGGCGTTGGCGCCGAGCCGCGACTTGGTCTCCGTGCCGTCCAGCTCGATCATCGTACGGTCGACGGTCGCCTGGTCCTCGGCGTCCAGTCCGGTCACGGCGTCCGCGATGCTCTCGTTCACGGCGTCGACGGCACGCCGAACTCCCCTGCCGTGAAAGCGGGTCGGGTCGCCGTCGCGCAGTTCGACCGCTTCGCGGGCGCCGGTGGAGGCGCCGGAGGGGACGGCGGCGCGGCCCAGTGAGCCGTCCTTGAGTTCCACGTCGACCTCGACCGTGGGGTTGCCCCGGCTGTCGATGATCTCGCGTGCGACGACCCGGCTGATGGCGGTCACGATGCACTCCTCACGCTGGGCCCGTGCGCTGACGGGCGGTAAGTTCCATCGAGAAACAAAGTGAGTCCCGAAAGGGAACTTACTATGGGTGCATGAGGATGCACAACGCTGACGCGACCTGCGGGATCGCCCAGGCCGCCATGGTCCTGGGGGACTGGTGGAATGTCCTGGTGCTGCGCGAGGTCGCCCGCGGCCATGTCCGCTTCGACGCGCTGGCCGCCGAGATCGGCCTGTCCCGCAAGGTGCTCACCGAGCGGCTGGGCAGGCTCGTCGCCCACGGTGTCCTGCACCGCAGCCTCTACCAACGGCGGCCGGTGCGTTACGAGTACCTGCTCACCGACGCCGGTGCCGGGCTGCTGCCGCTGCTCGTCGCGATGCAGGACTGGGGCGACCGCTGGGTACTGGGCGACGGCGGCCTCACCGCGACGGCGGCGGCGGACGGTGCCGAACACGCCCGCGTGCACGCCCTCGTCGGCACCCGCCTGCCCGACGGCCTCGAACTGCCCGCCGCGCAGGGCGCCGACGTGCCCCTGGTCTCCCCGGACGCCCCGGCGACCGTGCTGTTCACCTACCCCGGCACCGGAGTCGAGTGGGGCGAGCCGCCGATCCCCGGCGCCCCTGGCTGCACGCTGGAGAACCGGCTCTTCCGGGACGCCTGGCCCGAATTCCGGAAGGCGGGCGTGACGGTACGCGGGATCAGCACCCAACTCGCTTACGAACAGGCGGAGTTCGCCCGTGCCGAAGAGGTCCCGTACCCCCTGCTCTCCGACGCCGCCCACCAACTGGCGGCGGCCCTGCGGCTGCCGACCTTCCGTGGTGCGGGCCGACTGCGCCACAAACGTCTGATCCTGGTCGTCGACGCCGAACGGACCGTACGGCACACGCTGTTCCCGGTCGACGACATCCCGCACGCCGTCGCCGAGAGTCTGCGACTGGCGGCGAACCGCGTCGATCCGACGTGAGCCGGAGTCCCTGTGCGCTTCTCGCGGGAGCCGGTGCCCGCGTTCACGTCGATCACGTCCGCGGCGTCCGGGAGAGCGGTGTGGGTCCGCGCGGCGGTCCGCGGATTCAGGCGGCTGGAGTCGACCGGGCGCGGGCGGGTGGGGTCAAGGAGTCGCGGGAGGCGGTCCGTCTGCTTCCGCCTCCTGGTAGGAGTAGCGCTGCTGCTGCCACGCGTCGGCGATGTTGTGGTAGCCGCGTTCCTCCCAGAAGCCGCGCCGGTCGGCGGTCGTGTACTCGATGCCGCGCAGCCACTTGGGGCTCTTGTAGCCGTACAGATGGGGCACGACCAGGCGGAGCGGGAAGCCGTGTTCGGCGGTGAGGGGCTCGCCGTTGTGGTGGGCGGCCATGAGGGTGCGTGGCGAGGTGAAGTCGCTGAGGCGCAGGTTGGCGGAGAAGCCGTAACCGCCCAGGCCATGACGTGGGTGACCCCGGGGGCGGGCGGGACCAGGTCCAGGACGGTGCCGGCGGGGATGCCGTACCACTCGTGGTCGGTGGAGGTGGGAACCGCTCGCGCAGTGCAGGTCGGCGACGACCGTGACGTGGGGGAGGGTGGCCAGGTCGTCGAAGTTCCACTCGTGGGTCTCACCCGAGGCGGTGGCGCCGAAGACCCGCAGGTTCCAGCGCTCGGGGCGGAAGCGGGGGACCGGACCGTAGTGCGAGACCGGCCAGCCGTGCACCAGGCGCTGGCCGGGAGGGACCCCGCCGGCGGCCTCGGCCGTGCCTGGTCGGTCGCCTGTCATGCGGGTCCCCTCTCCTCGCCGGTGCCCTGGTCGCGGCCGCCTACCTGTGCAGGGTAGGCGCTGACGCGAGGTGCGGCCGGACCGGGGCGCGGCGAGTGTCCGCAGGCGGGCCCGCACTGGAACTCCGCCACGGCGCCCCTGCCCACCAGGCGGTTCCCCAGGCGCCGATGCCCGGGACGAGGAGGGCGGCGGTCATGCGCACGGCGGCGGACATGGCGATGCGGTGGCAGGCACAGGGCCGTACGGGCGTACTCGGCGCCGGATCAGGGACGAGCGGCGTCACGCGGTCGCGAGGGACACCTCGGTCGACTTGATCAGCGCCACGACCGGCGAACCGGCCGTCAGACCGAGGTCGGTGACCGCGTCCTTGGTGATCGCCGAGGTGAGTTCGCCGCCGTCGACGGTGACCTTGACCGTGGCCATCGCCCCGCCCACGGCGACGTCGCTGACCGTGCCGGGCAGCCGGTTGCGGATGGACAGACCCGTCACGGGGCCGGTGGCGAGGGCGACCTCGGTGGACTTCATCATGGCCCGGACGGCCGACCCCTCGGCGAGCCCCAGGTCCTTGACCGCCTCCAGGGTGATCGCGGCGGTGAGATCCTGGCCGCCGTCCAGGCGTACCTTCACGGTCGCCATCACCTCGCCGGCGGTGACGGCGGTGACTGTACCGGGGATCTGGTTGCGGATGCTCAGGCTCATGACGAGGCGCCTCACAGAAGGACGGACGGACGGGGTGAATTGCTGCACTTTGTATGGTTCGTGAATCCATAAACTAGCTGCTCTGGCAACGCCCGTTGTGCCTCCTGTCGCATCCGCCACCCGTGTACCCGCCCGGCCCTGGCAAATCCGAGAAAGCGATGAGACGGCGGCCGCGGCCGCCGGAATGCCACCGTCCCGCCCGGGAGACCGCCCCCCTCGACCCGGCCGACTCCATGGCCGAGGAGCACCTGGCCGAGGAGCACCAGGGCCCCTCCCTGCGCACGGCCGGCCGGGATCTCGCCCACTACGAGGACGTCCGCCACCACTTCCTGGCACGCGCGGCCCGCGCCACCGGATGAGCCCGCCGACCCGCCCGAGCGGCATCGAGGTCGACACGGCGGGTGCAGTTCAATCTGATTGACTCGCGAGTGCAGCCAAACGTACCTTCCCTGCTATGGCTCATGATGAACCCACACGGGCGGCCCGACTGCTGGACGCCCAGGCCAAGGCCGAGCGGCTCTTCGCCGAGATGGAGGAGCGGGGGCTGGTGGCGCCGGGCGAAGGAGAGCGGGCGGTCAGCGACCGCGTCCGTGACCTGGCGAACGAACTCTTCGGTACGACCCGGCACTGGCACAAGCGGATCGTGCGCTCGGGCCCGAACACCCTCAAGCCGTACCGGGAGAACCCGCCGGACCGGGTGATCGGCGCGGACGACATCGTGTTCGCCGACTTCGGGCCGATCTTCGAGGAGTACGAGGCCGACTTCGGGCGGACCTTCGTCCTCGGCGACGACCCGGTCAAACGACGGCTCCGCGACGACCTGGCGCAGGTCTTCGCCGCCGGCAAGCGGTTCTTCGAGGCCGATCCGGACATCACCGGCCGGCAGCTGTACGCCGAGGTGGAGCGGCTGGCCGCCGAGGCCGGCTGGGAACTGGGCGGCTGGCACGCCGGTCACCTGGTCGGCGAGTTCCCGCACGAGAAGATCGACGGCGCGGACACCGAGTCGTACATCGCACCCGCCAACGACATGCCCCTGCGCCGCACCGACAAGGCGGGCCGTACCTGCCACTGGATCCTGGAGATCCATCTCGTCGACCGGCAACGGGAGTTCGGCGGCTTCTACGAGGAACTCCTCACGCTCTGATCCGGCCCGGGCGGCATCCGGCCCGGGCGCGTCACGTCAGCGGTCTCTCGGCGGTCCCCTCGCGGACCTGGCCGGCGAAGGTGCCGGTGGTCAGCAGGAGAAGGTCGCTGTCCTCGACCCGCCCGTGCCGCCGCGGCGTAATATACAGATGTCAATTAGACGCCGCGAAGGCCCGACCGTCGGCACACCAGGTCTCGGCCGCACAGGCACAGTCAACGCCTGGCAGGCACGGGTCGTCCCGCGTCTCCGCGTCGCGGGGCCGGGTGTGGCCGCACACGCCCCGGGACCGTCGTACCGCGAAAGGAGACGCCATGCCCCACCTGGCGGAACAGTCCCGATTCACCCTCGGTGGAACGACGATCACCTACCTCCCCGACGGATACGGCGCTCACCATCCCGACACGATGATGCCGGGAGTGGACTGGGCGGCACACCCCGGCTCCCTGGCGGACAGCCTGCTCGTCCTCACGTTCGGAGCCTTCCTCGTCCGCACCGGCGACCAGAACATCCTGGTGGACCTCGCCCTCGGTGAGATGGACGTGGACATACCCGGCGTAGCCCGGTTGAAGGGCGGCGAACTCCTGCGCAGTCTGGCCGCCGAGGGACTGTCCGCCGACGACATCGACACGGTGGTGTACACGCATCTGCACCTCGACCACGTCGGCTGGACCAGCGATGTCGCCCCCGTCCCGAACGGACCCAGGACACGCACGCCCACCGGTCTCACCTTCGCCCGTGCGCGTCATCTGATGGCGCAGGACGAGTGGCGCTACTGGTCGGCGCGGACCGGCGAACTGGGCGGGCCGGACGCCGACGTGGTGCTGAAGCCGCTCGAGGGTGTCGTCGAGTTCATCGGGGGCGGCGACACGATCGCGCCCGGCGTCACCGTCGAGGACACGTCGGGGCACACTCCCGGGCACCTGGCGGTCGTCGTGCGCGACCCGTCGGGCGCCGGTAGGGAATCGGTGTTCCTCGCGGGAGACATCTTCCACGCCCCGGTGGAGATCGCCGACCCGAACCTCTCCTTCTCCTCGGACGTCGATCCGGACCGGGCCAAAGCCGTGCGCGACCGCGTGCTGGAGCGGCCGGACACGGTGATCGCCGCCGGCCACTTCCCGCACGGCGTGTTCGGCCGGGCCGTGCCGACGGGCGACACGTACACCTGGACCACCGTCGACGGCTCGCCGTCCTCCCGATAGCCGACCCGGTCGGGCCGTCCCCGGTGCCGTCGCCGCGGACCTTGCTCTGCGCGGAGTCGGGCGGCACCGTCGGCAGCACGTCGCCGCTCCGGCCTAGGGGGAAGGCTCGGTGGGCCGGCCGGGTCGGCGGGTGAAACGTCGTAGGCCCCGTCGCGTGGGACTGAGGGGCTGGTCCTCGGGGGCGATCGGGTTCTGGCCCGCGGGCAGGGCCGGCGCCGTGGCCGGGGCCGGTACGGACCGGCCGCGCCGCTCGAGCCGGCCCCGGACGGCCTGGGCCATGGCCTGGTGGGACGGTTCCAGCAGCAGGCCCTCCGACGACAGGTGCTCCCACATGTGCAGCAACTCCTGTCCCCGGGTGGCCACCTGGCCCTCGTCGATCAGCCGCTGCCACGCCGCGGTGGCGCGGGCCACCTCGGGCGCCGCCCGGTTCAGATCGGTGCGGCAGCGGATGCGTGCGACGGTCAGCGCGAGGACGGTGGAGAGCATGTAGTCGCCGCGCTGATACGCGAGGTACGCCTCGATCGCCCGCGCCTCCAGGGAGAGTTCGTCCTCCGCGCCCCTGCGCAGCGTGAGGTGCTCCCGCAGCGCGCTGGCGAGGACGAACGCGGCGTGCAGCTCCTCGCGCTGCGCGTGCTGGATGATGCGCTCGACGCGGGCGAGCGGAGGAAACGCCTCCTCCTCCGCGGCCGTGCGCTCGCGCCCGGGCGGCAGGTCCTCCTCGTCGGCGATGGTCCGGCTGGAGCCGTCGGGGTACACCCGCAGGCGGGCCACCTGCTGCACGGTGCGGTCGATGACGGTGGCCGCCACCGGAGCCCGCAGGGTGCGGGCGAACATGGCGATGGCGTCGAGTATCGCCTCGTTGGGGGGCCGTGTGCCGCCCATCTCCAGCAGATGGCCGTTGACCACCGTCGACCCGTCCTCGGCCACATAGGCGTCGAGCCGGATCAGCGGCGGTGCGCTGAGCGCGGGCAGGTTTCCCTCGTCACGGGGGGTCAGCGAGTAGGTCATCCGTTCAGACTCCGGGTCGGACGACACCGACGATGGGCATGGAGGCGGCCGGAGCGGTCGTGACCGTGCGTCCGGGCCGCGGGGCGTGGACGATCTGGCCGCCCCCTATGTACATGCCCACGTGCGTGGCGTCGTAGTAGATGATCAGGTCTCCGGGCTGCACGGAGGCCAGGCTGACCCGGGTCAGCCCCTGCCACTGCGCCTGCGAGGTACGGGGTATGGGGTGCCCGGCGGCCGCCCACGCCGTGGAGGTGAGTCCCGAGCAGTCGTACGACGAGGGCCCCACGGCGCCCCACACATACGGTTTGCCGATCTGCGCCATCGCGAAGTCGACGGCCTTCGCGGCCGCTCCGCTCGCCTTCGTCCGGCCACCGCCCGAGCCGGCCGAGGTGCCGCCCGCATCGGGCCCCGTCCACTGGGACTTGGCCTCCTGCGCCTGCTCCTTGTCCAACTGGGCCAGTTTGCGGGTCTGTTCCTTCTTGAGTCCCGCCTCGATCCGCTCGGCCTCGGCGATCTTCTTCTCGATCTTCCCCTTCGCCTCGGCCTTGTCCGCGCGGCTGCTCTTCAGCTCCCGCAGCTTCTCCGCGGCGGCGTCGGTCTGCCGGTCCAGCTCCACGCGGGCGCTCTTCTGGCTCTCGGAGACATTGACCAGATTCCGCAGGGCCTGACGGGCCTGGGAGGCGTCGTTGAGAGCCTGGTCGGGGTGGTCGCCGAGCAGCAACTGGATGCCCGTGGAGTCGAGATTGCCGCCGCGGTACTGCGTCCGGGCGGCCGCACCCGCGAGGTCGTGCAGATCGCCCAGCCGGCCCTCGGTACGGGCCAGGTCCTTGCGGAGCGACGTCAGCCGCTTCTCCTGCTCGGTCGCCTTCACGTCCGCGGTGTTGTACGCCTCGGTGGCCACCTCCGCCTCGCGGTAGAGGCCGTTCAGCTCGTTGTGGATGTGCTCGATCGACTGGTCGTCCTGTGGATCGGGTGCGCCCGGGGCCGCGTAACTCGGGCCGGGTAACAGGGTGATCGCACAGACGAGGGCTGCTATGGCGGCGCGGCTGCGCAGTCGTCTGCCGCCGGTCGACACGTTCATCGGCTCCATCTTCAGAGGTCGCGTGCAGGCGGCTCAGACAGGCGACTTGCCCATCGCGGTTGCCACCGCGGTTCTCACGGAGGACCGTTCGAGCCTCGAACACACTACCTCCCCCTGAACGGCGGCCCCTTGTATCCCCACACGTGTCGCAAACAGCACACGTTGCCCGAGCGGGTGCCGGCCTCTCCGGAGCCGGTCCCGGAGCCCCGGGGACTCAACGACTCGGAGAGCGACTGGTTGCCGAGGCGGCGTCGGAGGGTCGAAACAGCCCACGAGGCCGGGCTGGATCACGAGACAATGATCACTCGCCGCCCGCCCGTCCCGGGAGGTCCGCCGGCTCTCGTGGGTTCACGCGGGGTGCGGGGCTGACCTCCTGGCCCCCCGCCGTCGGCTGCGGTGGCCGCCCACCAGCCGGCAGACGACGTAGACGGTGAACGAGATGGTCGTCACGTAGGGGCTGATGGGGATGCTGCTGCCCAGGGCGAGCAGGATCCCGCCCTCGATCGAGAGCACGGCGAAGGCCACGCTGAGCAGCGGGAGCAGGACCGGTGAGGCCGTGACGCGGGCGGCGGCGGCCGCCGGCGTGACGACGAGGGTGAGGACCAGCAGGGCACCGACGACCTGCACGGACAGGGCGACCGTCAGACCGAGCACGAGCATGAAGGCGAAGGACAGCCCCCGCACCGGCACCCCGCGGGCCTCGGCGACGTCCGGGTCGGCACTGGCGAAGGCCAGCGGGCGCCAGATGACCGCGAGGACGACGAGGACGAGGGCCGAGGTGCCGAGCAGCCAGTTCGTCTGCGGGGTGTCGACGGCGACGATCTGTCCGGTGAGGAGGCCGAACTTGTTGGCCGCCCGGCCTTTGTAGAGGGCGAGGAAGAGCACGCCGAGGCCGAGGCCGAAGGGCATCAGGATGCCGATGGCCGAGTTACGGTCCCGGGCGCGCGCTCCGAGGATGCCGATCGCGCCTGCCGCGACGAGTGAGCCGGCGATCGAGCCCGCCACGATGTCGACCCCCATGAGCAGCGCCGCCGACGCGCCCGCGAAGGACAGCTCGCTGATGCCGTGCACCGCGAAGGGCAGGTCGCGCATGATGACGAAGACCCCGGCCAGGCCGCCGACCAGGCCGAGCGCGGCACCGGCGATCAGGGAGTTGCGGACCAGCGCCAGCAGTTCGCCGTAGTTCTCGAAGCTGAAGATCTGCTGCCAGATCCCGTCGGCGAGCGTCATGAGCGGACTCCGTCGGTCCGGTGGGCTTCCCGGGCGGGGTGGTGAGGCGGTGCGGCGACCTCGTCGGGTGCTCCGACGACCACGACCCGGCCGTGCACACGGACGACGTCCACCCGCGTGCCGTACAACCGGGACAGCGATTCCGACGTCAGGACCTCCTGCGGTGTCCCGATCCGGTGGCCGCCCCGCGCCAGGTACAGCACCCGGTCCACCAGCCCGAGGACCGGGTTGATCTCGTGGGTGACGAAGACCACCGCCGTGCCGTGGGAACGGCGCCGGGCGTCCACCAGTTCGGTGACGGCCCGCTGGTGGTTCAGGTCGAGGGAGAGCAGCGGCTCGTCGCACAGCAGGATCCGCGGGTCGGTCGCCAGGGCCTGCCCGATGCGCACCCGCTGGCGCTCGCCTCCGGACAGCAGCCCGAGCGGGACATCGGCGTACGCCGACGCCCCGACCGCCGCCAGGATCCCGTCCACCCGGCGGCGGACGGCACCCGTGCCCGGCCTCGGCCCGAAACGGTGCCCGTCGATCCCGAACCGCACGAGGTCGCGGGCGCGCAGCAGCGCCTGCGCGGACAGGGCCGCCTGCTGCGGGACGTACCCGATGTGCCGGCCGCCCTTGAGCGCGGGCCGGCCGAGGACCGTCAGCGTCCCGGCGGACAGCGGCTGCCGGCCCAGCAGGGCACGGACGAGGCTGGTCTTGCCCGACCCGTTCGGCCCGAGCACGGCCAGGAACTCCCCTGGCCGTACGTCGAGATCGAGGCCCTGCCAGACCACCCGCTCGCCGTAGGACACGGCGGCTCCGCGGAGGCTGAGCACCGGTGCGGTGCCGCTGCCGCCGGCCTCGGCGCCGCCCTGGCGGGAGTGCGGTACGGGGGTCACGGCCGTTCGCCTCACTTGGCCAGCGCGCTCGCGAGCGCGTCGACGTTGGATGTCATCCAGCCGAGGTAGTCCTGGCCCTTGGGCAGCGTCTCGGTCACGGGTACGACGGCGATGCCGGCGGCCTTGGCCGCGTTCTCGACCTTCTCCGTCTGCGGGCCGGAGGTCTGCGCGTTGTAGACGAGCGCCTTGACCTGCTTGTCGCTGTACAGGGCCAGGGTCTCCCGGAGGGTCTTCGGGGAGACGTCGCTGCCTTCCTCGACGGCCGCGCTGAACTCCGCGGGCGTCTTGTCGACCAGGCCGCTCGCCTCGGTCATGTACAGCGGCACCGGCTCGGTGATGCCGATGCCCTCACCACCGTGTTCCTTCTTGATCTGCGCTTCCTTCGACTCCAGCGGGGTGAGCTTCGCCTTGAAGGTCTCGGCGTTCCTGGTGAAGGCCGCGGCGTCGGTGGCATCGGCCTTGCCCAGGGCGGTGGCGATGCTGTCGGCGATCTTGGCGACGGTGGGGAAGTCGTACCAGACGTGCTCGTTGAGCTCGCCACCCTTGGGGGCGGTCCTGCCGGAGACCTCGACGGCGTTGATCACCTGGGCGGTGGAGTCGCTGCTCTTCAGCATGCGGTCGACGAAGTCGTCGTAGCCCCCGCCGTTCTCGACGACGACCTTCGCCTTGGACAGGGTCAACTGGTTCCGGGTGTCGGCCTCGTAGGAGTGCGGGTCCTGGTCGGGGTCGCTGATGATCGAGGTGACGTCGACATGGTCGCCGCCTATCCGCTCGACGATGTCGCCGTAGACGTTCGTCGAGGCGACCACCGGGATCCTGGACGAGGAGGCCGAGTCCGACGCGGTACTCCCGTCGCTTCCGGAGTCCGACGAGCTGCCGCAGCCGGCCAGGAGGGCCAGGGAGGCGCCGGCCATGAGCGCCAGGCTGCGGGACGGGGACGGGGGCATGGGTCCTCCACGACGGGTTGGAGCGGGAGTCTTCGCAAGGGCGGGAAACAGCCGGCCGAGACCGGACACCCACACGCTAGATGGAAATGAATGTCAGGACCATGGCTGGATCCGATAGATGTGAAAATCATTGCCAATGCTTGAAGCGGCGGCCGCGGTCGCCGCGTGCGGGCATGTGCGGGTGGCAATACCTGTCGTTTTACGTCTTGCGTCTGTGGTTCGAGGGTGTCGCGTCGGCTGTCACGAGGTGTCCGATCCTGAGCGCTTAATGACGGTTGTAGGCGGAAATGATTACGCCCGAACGGTCGTCGGAGCCGCTCGGCCGATGCGGGCCGAAAGGGAAGGTGCCTGTCGTGGGAGTGCCCCTGTATCTGCGACCACGACTGGAACCCCCGCTCAGCTCGCTGCTGGAAGCCGGACCGTTCCTGCACTCACTCGTCGACGCCCTCGGTTCGCCGCTCAACGTGCTGTTACCGGACCGGATCGCCGAGAACGCCGAGCGCTTCCGGGCCGTCTGTCGCGCGCACCACCTCGCCGGGCGGGTGTACTTCGCGCACAAGGCGAACCGGTCCAGCGCGCTGGTGCGGCGGTTGGCGGCGGCGGACCCGGCCGGGGTCGGCATCGATGTCGCCTCCCTGGGGGAGCTGCAACACGCCCTGGGCGGCGGCTTCACCCCGGACCGGATCATGGCCACCGGCCCCAAGGCGCCGGAGTTCCTGTGGCTGGCCGCCCGCACCGGGGTGACGGTGAACCTCGACTCGCCCCACGAACTCGACCAACTGGCCGAGATGGTGAGGAAGTACGACCTGCCGCGCGTCGATGTCCTGTTGCGGCTCTCCGAGTTCGATTCGGAGCGGGACGTCCAGGGCGTGCGCGTGCTGTCGCGGCGCAGCCGCTTCGGCTCGCCGGCCGGGGACGTCGGCGACCTGCTCTCCGCCCTCGAACGACACCGTGACGCCGTCGAGTTGACGGGCATCGCCTACCACCTGGACACCACCGCCCAGGCGGAGAAGACCCGTGCCCTGGAGCGCTGCGTGAAGGTCATGGACGAGTGCCGGGCCCGGGGCCTCTCACCACGCGTCCTCGACATCGGCGGCGGCTTCGGCACCGGCTATGTCGCCGATGCCGGCGAGTGGGAGCGCTACACCACCGCGCTGACCGAGGCGGTGCTCGGCACCCGCCCGCCGCTGACCTGGCGCGGCCACGGCTACGGGCTGCGCAACGAGGGCGGCACGGTACGCGGCACGGCCGCCCTCTATCCGGCGCACCGCCCCACCGCCGGCCCCGGCTACCTCGACGAACTCCTCTCCCTGCCCGCGCCCTCCCTGGGCCGCCCGTCGGCCACCCTGCTCCTGGAGCACCTGTACGACCTGTACACCGAACCGGGCCGGGCCCTGGTCGACCAGTGCGGGCTCTCCCTGGCGCGCGTCCTGGACGTACGGCGCACAGAAGGGACTTCGGGCTCGGGTGCGTATCTGGTGCGCCTCGGCATGAACGCCGGCGACATGAGTCTGGAGGAGCACGGTGTGCTCGTCGATCCCGTGCTCCTGCCTCGCCCGGGAGCGGAACCGGATGCCGGCGAGGACCCGGTGGGGGTGCATCTCGTCGGCAATCTCTGCCTGGAGGCCGATCTGATCACGCGCCGCACGGTCTTCCTGCCCCGGCTGCCGCGCGCCGGGGACCTGCTCGCCTTCGCCAACACCGCCGGTTACGCGATGGACTTCCACGCCCATCACGCGCAACGGCAGCCGGACGCCCGGACCGTGGCCGTCGTACGAGAGGGGGACTCCTGGCGCTGGTGCCTGGACGAGGAGTACTGGCCGATCACACATCCCGGGGGAGCCTGGTCATGAGGTACGACAGCATCACGGAGGCCATCGGCAACACACCGCTGGTACGCATCGACCCGGCCGTGCACGGCCTGCGCCGCATCGACCTGTACGCGAAACTGGAGATGCTCAACCCCTTCGGCTCGGTCAAGGACCGGCCCGCCTGGAACATGGCCCGCCCGCTGCTCGAAGCCGCCGAGAACGGCGAGACGGTCGTGGAACTCTCCAGCGGCAACACCGCCAAGGCCCTCGCCCTCCTCGCCGGGATGCACGGCCTGCGCTTCAAGAGCGTCACCAACCGGATGCGGGTACCGGAGATCAGGGAACTGCTCCTGCTGCTGGGTGCCGAGATCGAGGAACTGCCCGGACAGAGCGAATGTCTCGACCCGACCGACACGGACGATCCGCTGACCCGCTTCCACCAGGCGCTCTCCGAGCCGGGAAGCACGTATCTGCACACCGATCAGTACTTCAACCCGCTCAACACCGAGGCGCACGCGGCGGGCACCGGCCCGGAGATCATCAAGGACCTGGACGGACGCGCCCCCGACTGGTTCGTCGCCTGCGTCGGTACGGCAGGTTCCTCGACCGGCGTGGCCAGGGTGCTGCGCGAGCACGACCCCGACGCACGGGTCCTCGGCCTGGTCGCCGACAAGTCGGACTTCATCCCCGGTATCCGCACCATCGACGAGGTGCACCAGGTAGGTCTGTTCGACCCGGCGACGTACGACACCATCGAGTCGGTGACCTCCGAGGAGGCCATCGAGGGCATGCTCACCCTCATCCGCCGCTGCGGACTGCTGTCCGGACCGACCGGCGGCGCCGCCTACCTGGGCGCCGTACGCCATCTGCGGTCCCTGGAAGCGGAGTTGACGGATGCCGCGCCGCGTCGCACGGCGGTCTTCATCGTCTGCGACCGGGCCGAGAGCTATCTGAGCTACGTACGGCAGCGCCGCCCCGAACTGCTCGGCGGGCCGCGCCGGGGACACTCCGTCACCGCCCTCACCGACGCCGAGGTCCGGGCCAAGGCGCGGACCGTGGACACCGACGGCGCGCGGCGCTGGATCACCGCGGGCGAACCGCGCCCGCTCGTCGTCGACCTGCGCGGCCCGCATGCGTACGCCGCGCTGCACATCGAGGGCTCCGTCAACATCGTCGACGAGCTCTTCGACGAACTCGTCCGCGCCGGCCTGCCCTTCAGCAAGGCGCAGCCGGTGCTGCTGGCCTGTCCGGTGGGCGAGAAGTCCGCCCGGTACGCGGCGCTGCTGACCCGGCTGGGGCACCCGGACGTCCGCAGCCTTGCCGGCGGGATCGTCGCGTGGCGGGACGCGGGTGCGCCGCTGGTGCGGGAATGAGCGTCGAGTCGACCCGCCAGGCCGAATCGGTGCTCTGGCAGCGGGAGTTGCGCGAGCAGTTCCCCATCATCACCGCCCACCCCGAACTGGCCTACTTCGACAGCGCGGCCACCTCGCAGAAACCCCGTGCCGTACTGGACGCCGTACACGCCTATCTCACGACGGCCAACGCCAACGCGGGCCGCGGCACCTACCCGTGGGCCAACCGGACGACGGACCTGGTGGAGCGGACCCGGCAGCGGGTCAAGGAGTTCCTCGCCGACCCGGAACCACGGCGATCCACCGTCCACTTCACCAGCGGGACCACCGAGGGGCTGCGTACCGTCGCCCGCGACTGGCTCACCCGGTGTCTCACCGACGGCGACGAGATACTCGTCCCCTTCGCGGATCACCGGGCGAACCTCGACCCCTGGCTGGAGGCGCAACGGCTGCTGGCCGACCGGGGGATCGGCATCGGAGTGAGCGCACTGCCGTACCAGACGCGGTCGGGCGACTACGACCACCGGGCGCTGGACGACCTGGTCGGCCCGCGCACCCGTTTCGTCGCCGCCACGCACGTCCACCACGTGTACGGCGGCGACATGAACGTGCACCGCATCCGCGCGGCCGTCGGCCCGGACGTGCCGATCTGCCTGGACGCGGCCCAGAGCGTCGGCCATCTCCCGGTCTCCGTGGCCGAGTCCGCGCTCGACGTCGACTTCGTCGTCTTCTCGGGACACAAGGCGCTGGCGCTGCCCGGCACCGGGGCGGTGTGGGCGAGGAACGCGCGCGGCCCCGTGTTCGAGCCCGGCGGCTGGCAGGGCACGCCCAACACCGTGGGCATCGCCTCCCTGGAGGCCGCGCTGGACTGGCTGGGCGCGGCGGGGACGGACCGGATCGCCCGCTGGACGGGCGCCCTCACGGCCCGGCTGACCGAGGGACTGCGGCACCTCGGCTCGTACGAGATCCTGGGCTGCCAGTCCAGTCTCGGTGCCGACTCCGCCCTGCCCGCCGCCCAGCGACGCCACGGCATCGTCACCTTCCGGCACCACGGCATCCCCTCCGACGACCTCGGCTTCATCCTTTTCAGCTACGGCTTCATGGTGCGGGCGGACAGCCTGTGCCAGGCCGGGGCGACCGCGAAGGACGGTTCGGTACGGGTGAGCCTGCATGTGTACAACACGGAGGCGGAGATCGACCGTCTGCTGCTGGTGCTCGCGTCACTGGACTGAACAGACAGGACTGAATGCAGGACGCAGGGACGAATGAAAACCGTTTCCACCTGTAGATTCGGCGGCATCGACGACAGGTGAGCGACGGAAGAGGTGGCGCGGCCAGATGGGCGTGAGCATGGCGACGGCCAAGCACTGGGTGGAGCGCTGGGAGCGACAGCAACAGCGTTACGCCGTCGACCGCGAGGAGCGGTTCACCGTGATCGCCGATGTCGTCGAGCATGTCTCGGCCGGCCGGCCCCGGCCGCTGCTGCTGGACCTGGGCTGCGGCCCGGGCTCGCTGGCGGCGCGGCTCGCCCGGCGGTTGCCGGACGCGGAGATCGTCGCCGTCGACATGGACCCGCTGCTCCTGGAACTCGCCCGAAGCCACCACGCGGGCGCCGCCCGCTACGTCGACACCGTGATCGGCGACGACGGCTGGACCGACGCCCTCGACCTGGACCGCCCGCTGGACGCGGCCGTCTCGACCACGGCCCTGCACTACCTCCCCGAGCCGACGCTGCTGCGCACCTACCGCCGCCTCGCCGCACTCCTGCGCCCCGGCGGGATCCTCGTCAACGGCGACCACTTCCCGGCGGCCGGCCCGCCCTGCGCCGAACTCGCGGCACTCGTGGGCCGCCGGCGGGCCGAGCGCTCGCGCTCCGACGCGCACGAGGACTGGCGGTCCTGGTGGAACGCGGCGGCCGCGGAGCCCGAACTGGCCGACCTGCTGACCGAGCGTGAGCAGCGCATGGCCGCACATGGCGGGGCCTGCGGCGACCACGACCTGACAGCGGCCCGCCATACCGAACTGCTCCGGCAGGCGGGCTTTCGTCATGTCGCCCCCGTCTGGCAGTTCGGCGACAGCCACGTCCTCGTCGCCGTCAAGGACTGACCCCTGCGGAGGGGTCGGAGGCCGAGGCTCATCAGGATCTCGTCGCGGTCGTCGCCCCGTCGTGGACGGCCCGTCCGGTGCCGCGGCGGCGACGCGCGGAGGCGATCGGCGTGTGTCGCGACGGTCAGGGCGTGCTGTGCCCTACGCCCAGCAGCCGTTGACCGTGGCGGCGAGGCCGTCGAGGGCGTCCTTGGTGGCGGCCGGGTCGGCGGTGGAGTCGTTCTCGATGAAGGAGAAGATCTTCCAGCGTCCGTCTTTGGCCTTCGTCAGTCCGCTCAGCGCGATCGCGCCGGTCAGCGTGCCCGTCTTGGCGCTGACCTTCCCGACGGCGCACTGGGAGTCCGCGGTGTCGAACCGGCCCCACTCGGGGCCCAGCGTCGAGCCCGCCTCGCCCGCGACGGGCAGACCGTCCACGATGTACTTCAGGGTCTGGCTGTTGGCGGGGTCGTCGGCCAGGTCGAGGAGGTCGGCGATGGTCTGTGCCGGGATGCGGTTGGCGCGGGACAGCCCGCTGCCGTCGTGGATCACGAAGTTGTCCAGGGACACGCCGTATTGACCGAGGATCTGGCGTACGACCGCCGTGCCGTCCTCGAAGGTGGCCGGGCGGCCGGCGGCGAGCGCGGTCGTCCGCAGCAGGGTCTCGGCGATGTCGTTGTCGCTCACCTTGAGCATGTGCTCCACGATGGCCGACAGCGCGTCGGACCGGTGCTGTGCCACGGGGACGGTTTTGGTGCCGGCGACGCCGTGGGTGACGGTCCCGGTGACGGTGACACCTTGCTCGGCGAGGAGTTCGGCGAAGGTCTGACCGGCGTCCAGGGACGTGTCCGTGACGTGGTGTCCGTCGACCACCAACGCCCGTACCGGGGCGACCGAGTCGGGGTAGTAGCCGTCGTTCCAGCCGGTGGCGAGCGTGGGCTCGGGGAAGAGGCTGTCGTCGACCCGCACCTTCACCGAGGTCAGGCCCGCGTTCTTCAGGCCCGCCACGGCGGTCTTCGCCATCGCCTCGAGGTCGGCGGAGGTGAGGGTGCGGTCCCCGCCTCCGACCAGGGTGAGGGTGCCGTCGCCGTAGACGACCTTCGTGGTGAAGCGGTGGTCGGGGCCGAGGACCGTCAGCGCGGCGGTCGACGTGGCCAGCTTGGTGTTGGACGCGGGCATCAACGCGGTGGTCGCGTCGTGACCCCATACGGCCTTGTTGGACGAGGCGTCGATGACGACACCGCTCAGCGTGCTGCCCAGACGGGTGTCCAGGATGCGGGTACCGAGGTTGTCCGCGATCTTCTGCTCGGCGGGGTCGAGCGTGGCGGCGGTGGTCTTGGAGGCGGTCTTCCCGGCGGCGAAGGCGGACGTGCCGAACAGGATCGTCCCGGCCACGGGGGCGGTCACCGCGATGACGGCGGCACGGCGGAGCGCCGGACTGATCGTTCTGCTCTTGCGGTGGCGTCCGCCCGCGCTGTCGACGGAGGGCGAGTTCAGCATGGGGGCCTCGGTACGGGGTGGGTGAGTGGGGGGAGGTGCGGAAGATCCAGGGATCTTGGAAGGGAAAGTAACAGCTGTAACTGCCGTTACCCGTGGGTACGTTGTGAAGCCGGGGAGCCTGGCCGGTTTGTGATGGCCCGCCAGGGCGATCCCCGGCCTCGGGACCGGCGTCACGGCGTGCCGAGGATGGGGCCGAACGCGGAGAGGGGAGCGGTGGTCGCCGCTGTCCTGGTGCCGGCGCACGGGGTCGCCCACGACGAATCCGCACATGCGGTCCACGCCGAACCCAGAAGGCCCAGGGCGTGTGTCGAGTCGTGATCAGCGGGCGGTCCGGGTGAGGTCTCTGTTCCGGATCGGCGTGGCGCGTGGGTGGAGTCCGGCGAGGTGACTTCCGGGGGTCTCGTCGTGACCGGTCCCCTTGACTCTCAGGTCGCTTGAGATCTCATAGTGGCGGGTGTGAACGAGCTCTACTCCATCGGGGACGTCGCCCGCCGCACGGGCCTGAGTGTGAGCGCGATCAGGTTCTACGCCGACGAGGGTGTCGTCGCGCCCACCGGCCGCACCGAGGGCGGCTTCCGGCGGTACGACGTGCCTGCCGTCGCGCGGCTCGAACTCGTGCGGACCCTGCGCGACCTGGGTGCCGGCCTGGACGACATCCGCCGGGTGCTGGCCGCGGAGACCACTCTGCACGACCTTGCCGTCACACATCTGCGGCTGGTCGAGGACCAGTTGCGGCAGTTCCGGGCGCGCCGTGCCGTGCTACGGGCCATCGTGCGGCAGCACACCAGGGCGGAACAGGTGAGTCTGATGCACAAGCTCGTGTCGATGTCCGACGACGACCGTGACCGGCTCATCGACGAGTTCTGGGACTTCGTGACCGACGGTCTGGACGTCCATCCCGGCTATGTCGAGCGGCTGCACAGCCGGCGGCCACGGCTGCCCGAGGAGCCGTCGGCCGAGCAGGTGGAGGCCTGGATCGAACTCGCCGAGATCGTGCAGGACGGGGAGTTCCGCACGGCGCTGCGGGACTTCTTCCACCGCACGTTCGGTACCGAGCAGGGCAGGCTGATGGCCTCACCGGAGATGACGGCCCGCGTCGAGAGGCATCGGCGGCTTCTCCTGGAGGCACAGGCCTCCCAGCGGGCCGGGGTGCCCGCGGATGCGCCGCAGGCCCGGGATGTCGCCGAGCGTGTGGCCGCCGACTCGGCCGAGTTGGCCGCCGCCATGACAGGGGAGCACGACGTCGACAAGGCCCGGCGCGGCATCGTCGAGTTCGACCGGAACGGCAGGGCGGCGCGGTCGTCGGCCAACGTGACCGGCCTGAAGCTGCTGACCAGGTACCACTCCCTGGTGGCGACGGTCAACGGTACGCCCAGGCCGGACCCGGACCCGGACCGGGCGGCGGCAACCCGAGCGTGGATGGCCGCCGCCCTGCGCCAGGGCACGTAGTGAGCGTGATCGATCTGCGGCTTCGCCCTCGTGGCGCGGTCCGGGCCGGCGGCTCGTCCCTGCCGTCGCAGGAGGCGCTTCCCTGGTGAAGCAGCGAACTCGGTGGCGGCTCGGCGATTGACGTGCGGAGACGTGAAGATTAGACTTCCATGGAAGTTAACTTCCGAAGAAGTGCAATAGTTCGATGCTCGCGGAGCTCGGTCAAGGAGAGTGGTTCTCGTGACGTTGCGGGCGGACAGGAATTCCCGGGCCGAGACGTCGGAGCTGAGCGAGATCGCCGCTGCCTGGACAGCCGAACTGCCCGATGTGGATCTCGCGCCCTTTCTGGTTTCCGCCGGAATCCTGCGCCTCGCGCAGCAGGTCGAGCATGCCTTCACGACTCTCGCGCGAAGCAGCGGTATCGGTCCCGGTGACCTACGCGTGCTCTTGGCACTTCGCAGGTCCGCGCCGGAGTACGCGATGAGCCCGACGGCGCTGTTCAAGCGGCTGATGATCACTTCGGGAGCGGTCAGCAAGCAGGTCGACCGCCTCGCCGAGCTGGGGCTGGTCGAACGCGTACCGGATCCCGAGGTCCTGCGCGGGGTGCTGATCAGCCTGCGGCCGGGCGGGCGCGCTATCGCGGAGAACGCGATGCGTCGGATCGCGACGTCCTTCTGCGGCCTGGAGCACCTGAGCGCTGCCGAGGCGAACCAGGCACTCGACGTGCTCAGCGGCTTGCAGCGGACGATGGACGCGGCCGCGACCACGGACCGGACATGACGGGCGTGAGACGGAGGCCATGATGTCACTCGCCGTTCCCTATGCTGTCAACGCGACCTCGATGCCGCACTCGACCGTCTGGGACGACATCGAGAACGCGGCCGCGACCGGCACGCGCGGCCTGGGACTCTGGGAGCGCAAGCTGGCCGGCGTCTCGGACACGGAGGTCGCGCACCGGATGCGCGCGGCCGGGATCTCCGCGACCTTCTGCGTGCCGGCCGTCAACTGCATCCTTCCCTCCCAGATCGACCCTCCCGGCGCGCCCCAGGACATCCTGGCCAGACGCGACCTCATCTGCGCGAGCATCGAGCGGCTCGCGGCGTTCTCGCCGGAGGTGGTCACCATCGCCCCCGGGGCGTCCGGAGACCCCGACGAACCGGCGGGTCCGCTGGACGCCGTCCTCGAGGTCCTGCCCGCCATCGCGGACACCGCCGCGGCCTGCGGCGTCCGTATCGGACTGGAACTGCTGGCCCGGCGGCGAGGCTCGACGGTGCCTTCGATGCGCGAGTTGGTCGAGGTCGTCGACACCCTGGGCCGGGACAACGTGGGGATCATGTTCAGCGTCTTCCACAGCTGGTCCGACCCCGGGCTGCAGGAAGATCTGCGCCGGTACGCCTCGCGGATCAACAGTGTCCAGGTGTGCGACATCCGCGATCCGGAGCGCTGTGCGTTCGACCGCGAGCTTCCGGGACAGGGGCGAGGAGTCGCGCCGGAGATCATGGCCACTCTCATCGAAGCCGGTTATCGCGGCTGGTGGGAGCTGGAGATCTTCTCCGACGACGGAACCTACGGCACCGTACTCCCGGACTCCTACTGGGCCATGCCGCCGAAGCGTTTTCTGCTCCAGGCGCGCGAAGCCTTCGACCGGGCTCACGCGGCGGCGCTCCACATCGTGGCGAAGCGGGAAGGCCGAAGGACGCGACGACCATGACCGAGGACCTCCCCGAACGCTCGCTGCCACGACGCATCTTCGGCCTCCTCGACATCGTCGCGACGGCCCCGCACCCCCTGACGCTGAGTGAGATCGCACGCCGCGCCGGCCTCCCGGTCTCCACGGCGCACCGCTTGCTGGGCGAGCTGCTCCAGGGCGCCGTGCTGGTCCGCACGGCATCCGGCCGGTACCAGCTCGGGGAGCACATCTGGCGCCTCGGCGCCGCCGCGCCCTGGGAGCGGGAGCTGCGCAGAGCCGCGGCGGTACACCTGCACGCCTTGGCGCGCCGCACCGGCGCGGCGGTGGCACTGGCGACACTCAGCGGCGAGCACCTGGTGTGCCTTGACACCATTGCCGCGCCCGGCGTCGGCCTCGTACTCGCTGCTTCCGGCGACGAACTCCCCCTGACGGCCACGAGCGCGGGAAAGGCACTCCTGGCGACCACGGCACGGGACCGGCTGGGCACCGTGCTGAGCAGACCACTGCCACGCCTGACCCCCTTCACCCTCGTGGCACCGCACCTGCTCGTGGCACAAGTGGAACGTGCCCGGCGGAACGGCTACGCGACCGCACACAACGAAGCCGCTGCCGGCCAGGCTTCCATCTCGGTCGAGGTGCCCACCGGGCCGGACCGCGTGCCCATGGCACTGACCGTGCTGACGCCCGCGCCGCACCACGCCCTCACGCGGATGCTGCCCCCGCTTCGCGCGGCCGCCACCGCGATCTCGGCTGCCGTGGCGGCCCCGCACCCCCCGGTCTGACACCGACGCACTGCTCACCCGGGAAGCGAGTCACGGTACGCCGAAGGTTCGTATCGATCGTCGCCCCCCGTTTTCGTCTCACAGGAACCGCTGCAGGTGGGCGTCGCCGGGGAGCCAGGGGAGCCAGGGGCGTTCGGCGGTCGCCGGGGTACCGGTGTGGAGGAAACGGGACCACGCTCGCTGCAACGTGGCCGACAGGTCCGCCGCCCGGACGTCGTGTTCGTAGAGCACGGCGAATTCGGCGGCGGCGAAAGTGCCGAACAGCAAAGGGATCTCGATGGTGTGTGTCGCAGCGAGCCGACCGTCCCAGGCCGGGCTGGGATGCGCGTACTGGGCGCGGAACACTCTCGAACCGGTCGCTGCCACACGGCCGGCCCACTGGTCGGCCGGCCGGGTGTACAGCTGCTCGGTGATGATCGCCGCCGCCGCGGTGCTCGGCGTCGCAGCGGACTGAAACGCCGCTGCGTACCGTTGCGCGACACCCGGTCCCAGCATGGCGGTGAGCACGGAGACCGCCTTGTCACCACTGACGTCCTCGGGCCACTCGTCGTCGACGAAGAAGAAGGTTCCCTCGTCTGCCGTGGTCGTGATCAGAGTCGGGCGCACAGGTGCGGCAGACTGCAGATCGGCGAGCGGACCTGCCAGCCATCCGGTGGCGGTCGGCCAGAAGCGATGTTCCGCGCCGATGTCCCGGGTCGCGGAGAGGACGTGCGCACCGGGCACGGATCCCAGTTCGGACACCCGGACGCCGAGCCGGGACGCCAACGCCTCGACTGCCCGCTCCGACGCCGCCGGTGACTGGAGAGCCGGGACGCCGCTGTGCAGCACCGTCTGGGCGAAGAGGTGGCTGTACGCGGGCGACAGGGACAGCAGGGCGACGCACATCGCTCCCGCGGATTCACCGCCCAGCGTCACGCGCCCCGGGTCACCGCCGAACGCGGCGACGTTCTCGTGTACCCATGCGAGTGCCGCCACGAGATCGCGCAGGCCGAGGTTGGCCGTGTCCGCCCCCAGCGAATCGTGGCAGGCGAAGCCCAGGGCTCCCAACCGGTAGTTGACCGTCACGACCACGGCCGACGCCGCTTCCGCGAGCAACGCTCCGCGCAACGCGGGCACGGAGCCCGCCCCGTTCGTGAAGGCACCGCCGTGCACCCAGACCAGTACCGGAAGGCCGGAGGGCGCGTCGGCCGGTGTCCACACATTGAGGCTCAGGCAGTCCTCGTCGGTGGCTCCGGGATCCCCCTGCAGCAGGCGAGCGCGGGCACTGCCGGGCTGCAGCGGTGCCGCACCGAACCGGGTGGCATCGCGCACGCCGCCCCAGGCGGGGGCGGGCCCCGGCGGCAGAAACCGCCGCGGCCCGACGGGCGCCGCCGCATACGGGATTCCGAGGAACTCGTCGACGGTTCCGGTGCGACGGCCTCGCAGACGACCGGCGCGCACGTCGACCTCGACCGAATCCCCGTGCGTACCTCTCATGTCCCGGCCCCCAGCCGGCTACGAGCGGGCTCGACATCCTGACCGGCCACCGCTCCTCCTTGAACAGACGGTCCGACGCTCGGCCCCTCAGGCAACGCCCTCGTCTCAGGGCTTGGCAAGCAGGGTTTTCCGCCTCGTGGGAAACGGGGCCGGGCTCGTCACGGCCGTTGACACCGGTCGAATTCGCGCTTAGCTTCCAAGGAAGTTCACTTCCATGGAAGTAACTGAAGTGGCCGCTCGAACGGCCAGGGCGGGGACCATCAACGACGAAAGGACCCCAGCATGCTCACCACCGAGGAAAACGAGATCCTCACCCGTGTGGGACCCGACACCCCCATGGGCCGCATGATGCGCCGGTTCTGGTTCCCGATCTGCACCTCTGCCCAACTCCCCGAGCCCGACAGCGACCCCCTGCGCACCAGCCTGCTCGGTGAGAACCTCGTCGTCTTCCGCGACTCCGACGGCCAGGTCGGCGTACTCGAGGAGCTGTGCATGCACCGCGGCGTCTCCCTGGCCCTCGGCCGAGTCGAGAAAGGCGGCATCCGCTGCCTCTACCACGGCTGGAAGTTCGCCGCCGACGGCACCATTCTCGACACGCCCAACCACTGCAACGCCCGCTTCCGCCAGCGCATGAAGGCCCCGGCCTTCCCCGTCCGCGAGGCCGGGGGACTGGTGTGGACCTACATCGGGCCCAAAGACCAGCAGCCGCCCTTCCCTCATTACGCGTTCCTGGACGGCCCTGCCGAGCACCGCGCCGTGATCCGGCTCAACACGCCGGCCAACTATCTCCAGCTCTTCGAGGGCGGCGTCGACAGCTCACACGTCGGCATCCTGCACAGCAACCAGGCCAATCCGACGTGGATGGACGACGAGTTCACCGCTCGCGACGACGAGGACTTCAACCCCGGCGCCCTGGCCAGCGGCGACAACGCACCAACCCTCGACGTCGAGGACACCGCTTTCGGCTTCCACTACGTGGCCAAGCGGCAAGGACCCCCCGCCGCGGACGGCTCCGCCACCCACAGCGTCCGCATCACCCCGGCGATCCTGCCCGTCACCCGCATCATCCCCGCCCCCGCCTTCCAGTTCTTCGTCTTCGAAGTCCCGCAGAGCGACACGGTCACCAGCACCTACATCATCGCCCACGGTCCCAAGCCCATCGATCGCGCCGAGATCATCCGCATCATGGGCCTCAAAGAACCGTTCTGGAACGACGAGGACTGCGACTTCCGCGCCACCTGGGCCGACGGACTCGGCCAGGACCGCTCCCGGATGACCACCAGCTGGACCGGTTTCGACGGCATCGAGCAGGAGGACGCCGTTCTCGCGATCAGCATGGGTCCGATCCTCGACCGCAGCAAGGAACACATGGTCGCCGCCGACCGCGCCGTCATCCACCTCCGCGCCCGCCTCCTCGAATCCGTCCGCCACCACGAAGAAGGCCACGACCCGATCGCCCACGGCATCGACCTCACCCATGTACGGTCGCTGCCGGACACCGTGATCGCGGCGGACGACCACTGGCGGGACCTGGTGCCGGGCAACGTCGACGCCGGCGCGATCACCACGGCGGAGACCGCACAATCATGATCAACACCGTCGTACGCAGCACACGTCAGGTTGCCTCCTCCGTGCGGCTCCTTGAACTCGCACCGGTCGACGGCGGCCCGCTCCCCGCATTCGCCGCCGGCGACCACATCGACGTCGTGCCGGCCCCCGGACTGACCCGCAGCTACTCCCTGCTCGGCGCCCCCGGACCGAACCCGCCGTCCTACCAGATCGCGGTGGCACTCGACCCGGCGAGCCGGGGAGGCTCACGCGCTGTCCATGAGTCCGTCCGCGCCGGCTCCCGCCTGGTGATCAGCGAACCGGTCAGCGACTTCCCCCTCACCGAAACCGCCCCGCACAGCGTCCTGATCGCCGGTGGCATCGGCATCACCCCCATCCTGAGCATGGCCCGCCGGCTCACCCGGCTCAACGCGTCCTGGGAGGTGCACTACGCGGCACACGCACGCCACACCGCCGCGTTCCTCCCCGAGTTGTCCGCTCTCGCCGACTCCGGCGCCGGCCACCTCCGGACCTACCTCGCCGACGAGGACGGGTCACGCACACTCAAGATCGCCTCTCTGGTGGCCGACACCCCTGGAGCAGCCCACCTCTACTGCTGCGGACCGGCTTCGATGCTGGCCGACTTCGAGGAGGCGACCCAGGGACTCGAACCGGAACGCGTGCACCTGGAACGGTTCCGGGGAGACCCGCCGACCGCCTCGGGCCGAGGCTTCACCGTCGAACTCGCGCGATCCGCCAAGACCCTCCGCATCGCCCCCGAAGAGACCATCCTCGACGCGGTGCTCGACGCGGGTGTCGACGTCGACTTCTCCTGCATGGAAGGCATCTGCGGCTCCTGCCGCACCGCCGTGCTCTCCGGGGAACCCGAGCACCACGACACCGTCCTGACACCACAGGAACGCGCCGCTGCCGACACCATGATGATCTGCTGCTCCGGCGCCAAAGGCCCGCACCTTGTCCTCGACCTCTGACCACACCACCCCGGACAGCCACCACCACAAGGGGAGCAGATGAACACCGACGGATGGATCTGCTCGGTACTCGACCACGCCGGCGCCCAACTGCTCGCCCTCGAGAACGTCGGCCTCCACCCCACCGAACTGCGGGTCAGCAGCCCCGTCTACCGCAGCTTCCTGCGGCTGCGGCACCGCGAACTGGCCGACGGCAGCCCTCTCCTCGTCCTCGGCACCCCGGTCACCGAGGACCCCCAGCTCACCGCGGACGCCTTTCTTCTCCGGCCATGAACGCCCTGCCTGCCGCAGACATGCTTCCGGGGGCTCCGCTCAGCACCTCGGTGAATTCGGCGACCTGACGGAGCACTTGCCGTCTTCCACCAGAGGGGAGGACTTACTCGGCCATCCACGCGCCGGCACGCCGAGCCTGAACGCGACCTGAACGGCGGGACCGAGGTGCAACGGCGTGCAGGAGCAGCATGACCGCCGTCATGGCGAGCTCTTCTGCCCGAGTGGCTCGGGCAGTTGGGGCGTCTCGCGTCGGCCGCTGCCCGCCATGCGGGACACTGTGCGCAGAGGCGCGCAGGCGTCTTCTCGCCCGCCTCTCACCCTACAAACCGTAGTGTGGGGGTCTTCCTACGAGCTGTAGGAGGATCCGACTCCGTGGCGCGCGACGACGAGAGGTGCAGATGGCCGACGGCTCGAACGCCACGAAGACCGGTGTCCCACGCACGGGCCTCCCTCCGCAGGCCCTCCGGCGCCGGCGTGCGCGGGCCGAGCCCTGGCTCGCGGCGGTCGCGGCCGCCTTCACGCTCGCCCAGCTCGCCCTCGTACGGCCGGATCTCGGTCTCGGCTGGGACGAGACCGTCTACGTCAGCCAGGTCAGCGGTCATGTTCCCGCCGCCTAC
>NZ_JBEZKI010000051.1:0-49810 GCF_040651615.1 Streptomyces sp. NPDC048417
GTTCTTGCGTTTCCGACTCTATCAGACCGTTTTCCGATCCGATTTCCTCGGCGCTTTCCAGGTTCCCGCTCTCGCGTTTCCCTTTCCGGCGGTTCCGACTCTATCAGATGCTTTCGGCGTCTGATTCCCGGTCAGCGGGTGTTGCCTTCCCGGCTGTTGGGCCGTTCCGACGTCTCAAACCTTAGCGGATCCGCTCCGCGATGCCCAATCGGGCCTTAGTGGCTCGACCGGACAGCACAGAGACCCGAAATCGAATTGAATTCGGGCACGCCGAAATCAACCCGGTCGGGAGATCGTACTGATGGTTTGGGTGCCGCTAATGCGGCGGAGGTGCTGCCGCAGAACCGTTACGGCCCCGTGGCAACCCGAAGAACTCTACGGAGCGGGCAGGGGGGTGTCAAGTACCCCTGTCAAGATTTTTTTCCCGCCTCCGTGACCTGCGTCAGTCCAGGTCGGTGAGGCGACCGCCGGCGTCGGGCTGGGCGTGCTCCACCCGACGCAGCAGCCTGGTGAGGACCTCGCCGAGCACACCACGCTCCGCCGGGGAGAGGTCCTGGAGCAGTTCCTCCTCGAAGACGGAGGCGAGGCGCATGGCCTCCAGCCACTTCTCGCGGCCCTCGGGTGTCAGCTCGACGATCACCCGGACGCGGTTGGACTCGTCCCGCTCCCGGGTGACCAGACCCTCGGCGACCATCCGGTCGATGCGGTGGGTCATCGCGGCCGGGGTGAGACCGAGCCGCTTGGCCAGCTCGCTGGGGCCCATGCGGTAGGGGGCGCCGGAGAGGACGAGGGCTTTGAGGACCTCCCACTCGGCGTTGCTGATGCCGAGGGCCGAGGTCTGGCGGCCGTAGGCGACGTGCATCCGGCGGTTGAGCCGGGACAGCGCCGAGACGACCTTCTCGACCTGGGGGTCGAGGTCCTGGAACTCGCGCTGGTAGGCGGCGATCTGTTCGTCGAGTGTCGGCTCGCCGGCGCCGGTGGTGTCGGCCATGCCCGCAGTATGGCACGAGCGAGCTTGGCATTGAAGTCCTTCGCCATGTAGTCTTTAGCTTCGAACTTTAGCTTCAAAGTCTTCAGACTTCAGCAGTCTGCTGACTTGACGACCTGAGAGAGGTGAACGTGACCAGGGCGATGGGCGCAGCGATGCGCCGGATCCACGTGGGCAACGCACTCAGCGCGTTCGGGCTGGGCTTCACCGTCCCCTACCTGTACGTCTATGTGGCGCAGGTGCGGGGGCTGGGTGCCATGACGGCGGGGTTCGTGCTCGCCGTCTTCGCCGTGGCCGCGATGATCGTGCTGCCGTTCGCCGGCCGGGCGATCGTGCGGCGCGGCCCACTGCCGGTCCTTCTCACCGCCTTGGTCATGGCCGCGATAGGGGCGCTGAGCCTGGGCCTGGCGGGACAGGCGGCGACCGTGCTGGCCGCGGCCGCACTGCTCGGGGCCGGGCAGGCCGTGATGCAGCCGGCGCTGGCGACGATGATCGTGGACTCCTCGACGGCGGAGACCCGGTCCCGTGCGTTCGCGACGCAGTTCTTCCTGCAGAACCTGGGGCTGGGTGTCGGCGGCCTCATCGGCGGCCACCTCGTCGATACGGCCCGGGTCTCCTCCTTCACCCTGCTGTTCGCGATCGAGGCGGCGATGTTCCTGCTGCTGGTCGTGGTGATGTCGACGGTGCGGATACCGCACGCACCGCGGATCGCGGGCGTTCCGGCCTCGGGCGCCAGGGGCGCCTGGCAGCAGCTGCTCAGGAACCGCGCGATGGTGCAGCTGTGCGTGCTGGGCTTTGTGCTGTTCTTCGCGTGCTACGGACAGTTCGAGTCCGGGCTGAGCGCGTACGGCGTCGAGGCGGCGGGGATATCGACGTCCGCGCTGGGCACCGCGCTGGCCGCGAACACCCTGATGATCGTGGTCGCCCAGTTCGCCGTGCTCAAGTTCGTGGAGCGCCGGCGGCGGTCCCGGGTGATCGCGGGGGTCGGGCTGATCTGGGCCGTGGCGTGGGTCGCGGCGGGGTACGCGGGGCTGGGACACGGCAGCCAGGAGATGGCGACGGCCGCGTTCGTGTCGACGTACGCGCTGTTCGGGCTGGGTGAGGCGATGCTGTCGCCGACGGTCGCTCCGCTGGTCGCCGACCTTGCGCCGACGGGGCTGGCCGGACAGTACAACTCGGCGTTCGCGCTGGTGAAACAGTTGGCGTTGGCCGTGGGTCCGGCGGTGGGGGGCCCGATGGGAGCCTCGCTGCAGGCGCCGTATGTCGTGACGTTCCTGCTGTTCTCGCTGGGGATCAGTGTGCTGGCGGTGCGGCTCGGCAGGCGGCTGACTCTCGCCCAGGACCAGCCGTGGATCGCCTCGAAGACCGTGGTCGTGGCACGGGGCGGAGCTACGGCGGAGTCCGTGTCCGCCTAGGGTGCCGCCGCGCCCACCCGTGCCGCCTTGGGCACCTGCCAGGCCCCAAGGCACTGAGGGGGACGCGACTGCCCGCAGCTGTGCAGGCCACGGCTGGGGAAGCGCCCCTTCGGGGGCGCGGGGAACTGCGCGCCCGGCCCGCACCTGGCGACAGCCAGAACTGGGCCTCCCCCTATCCCTTATCCCCTATCCCTTATCCCCTCTCCCTTATCCCTTCGGCAGTACGAACTCGCACCACACCGCCTTTCCACCCCCCGGTGTCCTTCTCGACCCCCACCCCGAAGCGATCGTCGCCACGATCGCGATCCCCCGGCCCGACTCGTCGCCCGGTTCCGCGCGGCGTCTCCTCGGCAGGTGGTCGTCGCCGTCCGTCACCTCGATGATCAGGCGGCGGTCGGTGCGGCGGAGCCGCAGCCGCATGGGTGGGGTGCCGTGCTGGAGGGAGTTGGCGACCAGCTCGCTCGTGGCGAGGACGCCCAGGTCGTGGAGTTCGACCGGGAAGCGCCAGCTGGTCAGCACGCCGGAGGCGAACGCACGCGCGCGTGGTGCCGCTTCGACGCCGCCGAGGAGTTCCAGCGCAGCGTTGCGGAACAGCTCGCCGTCGGGACCCGTACGGGCCGGGTGCTGGAGGACCAGGACGGCGACATCGTCGTCGTGGTCGGCCGTGACGCCGGCCGAGCGGACCAGGCGGTCGCAGATGACCTGCGGGGTGCCGGTGGCTCCCGCCAGCGCGCGTTCGAGCGCGGCGATGCCCTCGTCCAGGTCCTCGTTACGGCGTTCCACCAGGCCGTCCGTGTAGAGGACGGCCGTGGAGCCGGGGCCCAGCGGTACCGAACCCGACGTGTGGATCCAGCCGCCCGTGCCCAGTGGCGGGCCGTTCGGCTCGTCGGTGCGGAGCACGCTTCCGTTCTCGTCGCGAACCAGGATCGGCAGGTGGCCGGCCGAGGCGTACACCAGCCGGCCCTCGTTCGGGTCGTGGACGGCGTAGGCGCAGGTGGCGATCTGATTGGCGTCGATCTCGGTGGCGAGGCCGTCGAGGAGCTGGAGGACCTCGTGCGGGGGGAGGTCCAGGCGGGCGTAGGCGCGGACCGCCGTACGGAGCTGGCCCATGACGGCCGCCGCGCGGACGCCCCGGCCCATCACGTCGCCGATGACGAGTGCGGTGCGGCCGCCGCCGAGGGTGATGACGTCGTACCAGTCGCCGCCGACCGCGGCCTCGGTGCCGCCGGGCTGGTAGGTCGCGGCGATGCGCAGGTCGTCCGGTTGTTCGAGTTCCTGCGGGAGGAGGCTGCGCTGGAGGGTCACGGCCGTCTCGCGCTGGCGGCGCTCGCTGGCGCGCAGCCGCTCGGCCGCCTCCGCGTGGTCGGTGACGTCGGTAGCGAAGAGGAGGACGCCGCCGTCCTGGTCGCCGTTCTCGGCGACGGGTGTGCAGGTGAACGTGTAGGTGCGGCCGTCGAGCGCCTTGCGTGACTTCAGGGTGCGGGGCTTGCCGCTGCGCAGGACCTGGTCGAGGAGGGGGAGCAGACCGAGTTCGGCGAGTTCGGGCAGGGCCTCGCGGGCGGGGGCGCCCGGGGGCCGTACGCCGAAGGCCGTCGTATAGGCGTCGTTGACGTACGCGATGTGGTGGTCGGGGCCTTGGACGAGGGCGACCAGGGCCGGCACGCGGTCCAGGACGTCTCGGGCGGGCAGCTCGTCGACGGCGGGCAGACACGGCGAGTCGTCGGTCAGCTGTTCGACGCGGGCAGCGGGCACGGAGCCTTCCCCCCGTCGGTCCGGGGGGACCGCGTGCTCGGTCCGCGCTGCGGCGCGGCGCTGCGTTCCGGGGAGCCGGGCGCTCCAGCGCGTGAAGTTCACGAATCCTTGCCTCGTGTCGTCGTCTCCGGCCGGCTAACGGGAGCGGCCGGGAGCCGGGGGAAGTCCCCCGGTGCAGTTCTGGGGAGAAGCCTTGTGCTCGGTCGGGGGGCATTCTGGCAGGGTGGCCGTCGGCGGCGACATCCGTCAGACGCCGGGGCGGGCCGTGGAGTTCCTGAGTTCCGTCAGGACGACCCGTTCGAGTCGTCGGAAGGACTGTGAGGAGGCTTTCCACCGGCCGCGAGTTCGAACTCCGCTCGGGGATGTTCGAGTGATCCGAGCGAGACGATCTCCCGTTTGAAGAGCCCGGAGAGGATCCATTCGGCGAGCACACGGGCCTTGCGGTTGAAGGTGGGCACCCTGCTCAGGTGGTAGACGCGGTGCATGAACCAGGCAGGGTAGCCCTTCAGCTTGCGCCCGTAGACCTGGGCGACGCCTTTGTGCAGTCCCAGAGAGGCGACCGAGCCGACGTAGGCGTGGGCGTAGGTGTCGAGGGGTTCACCGCGCAGCGCGTGGACGATGTTGTCGCCGAGGACCCTGGCCTGGCGGACCGCGTGCTGTGCGTTGGGGGCGGTCTCGGTGCCGGGTTCGGCGGCGGTGACGTCGGGAACGGCGGCGGCGTCGCCCGCGGCCCACGCGTGGTCGACGCCGTCGATCGTCAGCTCGGCGGTGCACTTCAGCCGCCCGCGCGCGGTGAGCGGAAGATCGGTGGCCGCGAGCACGGGGTGCGGTTTGACGCCGGCCGTCCACACGAGCGTGCGGGCCGGGAAGCGCTGGCCGTCACTGAGGACGGCGATGCGGTCGACGCAGGATTCCAGGCGGGTGCTCAGCAGCACCTGGATGTTGCGGCGGCGCAGCTCGGTGACGGTGTAGCGGCCCATCTCGGGGCCGACCTCCGGCAGGATCCGGTCGGTGGCCTCGACGAGGATCCACTTCATGTCCTCGGGCTGCACGTTGTGGTAGTACCGCGTGGCGTAGCGGGCCATGTCCTCCAGTTCGCCGAGGGCTTCCACGCCCGCGTAGCCGCCGCCGACGAAGACGAAGGTGAGGGCCGCGTCGCGGATCGCGGGGTCGCGGGTGGAGGAGGCGATGTCCATCTGCTCGATGACGTGGTTGCGCAGGCCGATGGCCTCCTCGACGGTCTTGAAGCCGATGCCGTGCTCGGCGAGACCGGGGATGGGCAGCGTGCGCGCGATCGAGCCGGGCGCGAGGACCAGTTCGTCGTATTCGAGGAACGTGGCGCCTTTTCGCTCCTCGGCGGTGGCGAGGGTGGTGACTTCGGCGGTGCGCTTGGCGTGCTCGACGGACGTCACCTCGCCGATGACGACATGGCACCGGTCCAGAACGCGCCGCAGGGGTACGACGACATGACGAGGGGAAATCGAACCCGCGGCCGCTTCGGGAAGGAACGGCTGATACGTCATGTAGGGATCGGGGGTGACGACAGTGATGTCGACCTCGTCCCGCCTGAGCTCCGCCTTCAGCTTCCGCTGGAGCCGCAGGGCCGTGTACATCCCGACGTAGCCGCCGCCGACAACGAGAATGCGCGCACGTTCCTTCACCATCCCATGACGCACCCGTGACTGTTGTTTGTCCACAGCCCCGGCAATTTGTGTGACCGGCGGGCTGCTGTGCGGGGTGCTGGGCGCGCGGCCGGAGCCGGACGAAAGGGGCCAGGTCAGCGGGGGCGGACGAGGGGGCGCGAAGGCAGCGAATCGGGATGTAAGCGACCCGTACTCCGATCGGGGGGCGCTCCGTGCGGAACGTCCCCCTTCTGAATTGACAGCCTCTCAACTATGTTCGTGTGTCGACGGGGTGTAGAGGGTGTGGCCGAACGGTCCGCGACGGGCGGGTTCGCCCGGCCGGCGGTCCATGGATCGGCGACAGTTCCACTCGCTCCGGCTTTCACAGTGCGGGGAGAGTCTCCGGGGGGAGACGTCATTAACCGGGGGAACACAGATGCATATTCAGGACACACATTGGTCATCGGCTTCCGCCCTCGCGACGGGCGGCACAACGGTGAGCGCGGCGACGGGCAACGGACGTGGCGACGGGCCGCGTACGACGCCGCTGCGGGTGGACGCACAGCGCAATCTGGAGCACGTGCTGCGTGCGGCACGTGAGGTCTTCGGCGAGCTGGGTTACGGCGCGCCGATGGAGGACGTGGCGCGGCGGGCGCGGGTCGGGGTCGGCACGGTGTACCGGCGCTTCCCCAGCAAGGACGTGCTGGTCCGGCGGATAGCCGAGGAGGAGACCTCCCGGCTGACCGACCAGGCGCGGACCGCGCTCGGGCAGGAGGACGAGCCGTGGTCGGCGCTGTCGCGCTTCCTGCGGACCTCGGTGGCGTCGGGGGCGGGGCGGTTGCTGCCGCCGCAGGTGCTGCGCGTCGGGGTGCCGGAGGAGGTCGGCGGTTCCGGGGCCGGGGCCGACGAGGCCCGGGTGCCGCAGCAGCGGACGCAGTCGGGCGCCGCCGAGTTGCGGCTGGTGCCGGAGGAACGGGAGCCGACGGCCGGCGCCGACGACGACTCGGGAGCGGCCGCGCTGCTCGAAGTCGTCGGGCGGCTGGTGGAACGGGCTCGCGCGGCGGGTGAGTTGCGGGCGGATGTCTCGGTGTCCGACGTGCTCCTGGTGATCGCCACGGCGGCACCCTCGCTGCCGGATCCGGCACAGCAGGCGGCGGCTTCGTCGCGGCTGCTGGACATCCTGCTGGAGGGGCTGCGGTCCCGGCCTTGACGGTGCCGTGACGGTGCCCTGTGCTTGGCCGGGCGGCGCAGCAGCATGTGCCCTCGATGGCCGTGGGCTGATGCGGATGGACTGTGGCCGGTCTCGCCCACGCGGCGGAGCCGGACATTGGCAGGGCCTCGCGCCCCTTGCAGGGGCGCGACTCCCGCCGGTCGGTGCTTCCCCTTCAGGGTGATCGTCAGTACACCGCGCTGGCAAGTGCGCTCGGACGAGTGGTAGGTCCGTCGCGCGGGGGCTGAACAAAAGCCAATGTGGCAGTCTGACCCGGTGATTCGGTCGGGTTGGGCAGGCATCGGGGGCGTTCCGCGATGAGCGTTGACGGGTGGGACGAGTCCGCCGGTGAGGAACTGACCTCGCCGCAGGTGCCCAGCCAGGGCGGGCGGCCCGGTGTTCCGCCCGTCGGCGAACCGCCGGAAGGGAACGTTCCGGCACAGCGGAGCGGGAGTCTGCTGCCGCCGCCCCGGGAGCTGCCGCCCGCCGACAGCCAGTTGATCGAGCGGATGCGGGGTGGCGACGACTCGGCGTACGAGGAGTTGTACCGGCGGCACGCGGACGCGGTACGGCGGTACGCGCGGACCTGCTGCCGGGACGGGCACACCGCGGACGACCTGACCGCCGAGGTGTTCGCCCGGATGCTGCAGGCGGTGCGCGGCGGGGCCGGGCCCGAGTACGCGGTGCGCGCCTATCTGCTCACCTCCGTACGGCGGGTCGCCGCGCAGTGGATCAAGTCGGCCCGGCGTGAGCAACTCGTCGACGACTTCGCGCTGTTCGCGGCGCAGTCCTCGCGCGGCTCCGAAGTCACCGACACCACTGGGTCCATTGGCTCCTCCGGAGCGGGGCTCGACCTCGGCGCCGATGTGCGGGCGATGCACGAGGCCGAGCAGTCGATGGCGATGCAGGCCTTCCGTTCGCTGCCCGAGCGCTGGCAGGCGGTGCTGTGGCACACCGAGGTCGAGGACGAGTCGCCGAGCGAGGTGGCCCCCCTGTTCGGGCTGGATGCCAACGGCACCCGCGTCCTCGCCAGCCGGGCCCGTGAGGGGCTGAAGCAGGCCTACCTCCAGGCCCATGTGAGCGCCTCTCTCATCGACGACGAGGAGTGCGCCCGCTACGCCGACCAGCTCGGCGGCTACGCCCGCCGCAAGCTGCGCATCCGCGCGGAGCGGGGGCTGCGCAAGCATCTGGAGGAGTGCGCCAAGTGCCGGCTGGCCGCCGCCCAGATCGAGGAGGTCGCCGCCGGTATCCCGGCCGTCGTACCGGTCGCGGTCATCGGCTGGTTCGGGGCCGCCGGGTACGCCAAGGCGCTCGGGATCATCGCGGGCGGGGCCGGAGTGGGGGCCGCGGGCGCGGCCGCCGCGGCGGGCGGTTCGTCCGGCGGGGCGGGCGGCGGGGCCGGTGGTGCCGCGGCCTCGGAGGGACTGGGGGCGCCGGTGAAGGCCGGTATCGCGGCCGGGGTGGTCGCGGTGGCCGCCGCCGCGCTGGCCCTCGCCCTGGTGAACGACAGCCACCCGACCAAGGCGGTGGCCCGCCCCACCCCCTCCGCGCCGGTCGTCGAGCCCGGGACACCGACCCCGAGCCCCGCCCCGCCGAAGCGGGCGCCACGACCCCAGCCGGTCGTCCTCGCCCCGGAGCCGACCCCCACACCCACCCCGAGCCCGACCCCGACTCCGAAGCCCACCCCGAGCCCCAGGCCGACCCCCACGCCCACGCCGACCCCGAAGCCGACCCCCACTCCCACCCCGACGCCCACGCCGCCGCCCGCCCCGGTCGTCTACCAGTGGAGCGAGCTGCGCTTCGACGTCACCGGCGACGGCACCCAGCCCGAGATGCGGCTCGGCGAGAGCAGCTGGGTGTGGCAGCGGTACGGGGTGACGGTCGCCGACGAGCGGTATGCGAACGGCGTCACCGTGCACGGCCGGTCCTCCGTCACCATCGACCTCAACCGCGAGTGCACCGCCTACGACGCGATGGCCGGCGTCGACGACATGACGCTCGGCCTCGGCAAGGTCGCCTTCGCCGTATACGCGGACGGGGAGCGGCTGTGGCAGTCCGGGACGGTCGAGGGCGGGCAGGCCGCCGTGCCCGTCCATGTGAACCTCGCCGGGCACCGGACCGTGCGTCTGGTGGTCGAACCGGGGACCGGCTTCGACTCGGTGGCGCTCGCCGACTGGGCCGACTCGAAGTTCACCTGCCGGTAGCGGTGCCCGTGGGCGTCCTGCTCAGCTCGCGCAGGACGTCCTCCTCGGTGAGGGACGCACCGCGCAAGCACTCGGCCGCGTAGCGCTCCGGGGTCAGCACCGCGCGGGCGGCCGCGTCGATCTCCACGGCACGGGTCGCCTCCGGCTCCGGTCGGACGCTGCCGACCCGCCAGTGGTCGGTGGCGGCGAACAGCCGTACCGCACCCGCCAGATCGCCGAGCCGGGCCAGCAGGTCGGCGCCGACGTCCACCAGCGCCGCCGTGATCGCCTCGGCGCACCGGGCCTCCATCGCCTCGCGCAGTCCCCCGGTCAGGATCGGCAGCCCCTGCCGTGGGCCGTGCTCCATCGCCGTGATCAGGGCATCGACCGCGTGGAACCCCGCCATGAACTGCGGTGGCGGGTTGCCGCCCAGCGTCGCGGCGCGGGCGGCCTCGCAGAACGCGCGCGCCTGGGCCAGATCCCCCTCATGCTGGGCCATGTGCGCCCGCAGCAGCGCCACGAACGCCTGCGACTCCGCCACCCCGTACCGGTCGGAGGCCTCGCTCGCCCGGTCCAGGGTGGCGCGGGCGGTCGCCCGGTCGCCGGAGCGGTAGGCGATCTCGGCTAGCCGAGCGATCAGGAACGGCGTCTCGGCGTACGCGCCGACCTCGTGGGCCAGCCGCAGCGCCTCCTCGTACTCGGTCTCGGCCTCCGTGAACAGGCCGCGCGCCATGGCCGCCTCACCGGCCGCGCTGCACACCTGTGCCCGCATCCAGCGGTCCCCGACGCGCCGGCTGAGGATCCGCAGCTCCGCCAGGTCCTCGTCGACGCCCCGCAGATTGCCCGGCGAGTCGACCATGACATGGGCGCGGTACATCAGGGTGACGCCGATCTCCCAGTCGCCGCCGTACACCCGGCAGTTGGCGACGACGGCGGCCATGTCGGGGCCGACGTCCACCGAGCTGCCCAGGAACCAGGCGGTCAGCGGCCAGATGATGCCCGGCAGCCGGGCGGCCCGAGGACCGCCCGCCTCGAAAGAGCCCCGGACCAGCGCGACATACTTCGGGGCCCGCTCGTCCGTCACCAGGCCGGCCGAGGGGGACTCGGACGCCAGGAGCAGGCCGAACAGCCGCAGGTCCATGCGCAGCTCGTACAGCGGGTGCCCGGTGCCGGCGTCCGGAGCGGCCAGCAGCGCGCCCACCGGGTCCGCCGCTTCGGCAAGCGCGCGCAGTTCCTCCGGGCCGGCGCCGTCCGGCAGGGCGTCCCGGGCGACGCCCAGGCGCAGCACCGCGCCCATCCAGTCCATGGCCTCCAGGCGGTAGTTCCGCAGCCACCAGAACCAGCTGACGGCGAGGACGATCCGGCCCGCCAGCGCCTCGTCGCCCGCGTACACCGCGCGGTCGAGGGCGGCGCGGATGTTGTCGAGGTCGGTCTCCAGGCGGCGGATCCACGGGAGCTGCTCCCCGGACCGGAGCTTCGGCGCCGCCTCCTCCACCAGCGCCCGCACCCAGGCGCCGTGCCGGCGCTCGGCCGCCGCGCGCAGCCCCGGGACCTCGGCGGCACGCTCGACGGCGTACTCGTGGATGGTCTCCAGCATGCGGTAGCGCATACCGCCGGTGCCGTCCGGGCCGTCCGGGGTGGCGACGACCAGGGACTTGTCGACGAGCGCACCGACGAGGTCGGCGACGGGGCCGGTGCACACGGCCTCCGCGGCCGCGAGGTCCCAGCCGCCGGCGAAGACGGACACCTCGCGCAGGACCGTACGCTCCCCCTCGTCGAGCAGGTCCCAGGACCAGTCGACGACCGCGCGCAGGGTCTGCTGGCGGGGCAGGAGCGTGCGGCTGCCGGAGGTGAGCAGGCGGAAGCGGTCGTCGAGCCGGTCGGCGATCTGCCGGGGCGTCAGCAGCCGCAGCCGGGCCGCCGCGAGCTCGATGGCGAGCGGCAGTCCGTCCAGGCGGCGGCAGATCTCGTCGACCGCCGGCCGGTCGCCCGGCGCGCCACGGGCGTCAGGACGGACGGTGGCGGCGCGCTCCTCGAAGAGCCGGTGCGCCTGCTCGAGGGCGAGCGGCTCGACCGGGCGGACCGACTCACCGGGGACACCGAGGGGTTCACGGCTGGTGGCGAGGATCGTGAGCCCCGGGCAGCGGGTGAGCAGGGTTTCCGCGAGGGCGGCCGCCGCTTCGATGACATGTTCGCAGTTGTCAAGGATCAGGAGTTGGCTGCGCCGCGCGCAGTACTCGACGAGCAGGGCAGTGGGGTCGGCCTGCGGGGCCGCCAGCTCGTTGGTCATGAGCACGGTCTCGCGCAGACCGAGCGCACTGACCACCGCGCCTGGCACCGCCTCCGGCCGCTCGAGCGGGGCGAGCTCGACGAGCCATGCCTGCGGGAGTCCGGCGGCGGCCTCCTCGGCGAGACGGGTCTTTCCGGAGCCGCCCGGTCCGGTGAGGGTGACGAGGCGGGCCCTGTGCAATTCGGAACGAACCGAGTCGAGTTCGGGTTCCCGGCCCACGAAAGAGGTAAGCCGTGGACGCCGGTTGCCGACGCGGGGCGGGTGTGCGCCCGGCGGGGTCGGCTCCTGTCTCAGCAACGACACGTGCAGGGACTTCAGTTCCGGGCCGGGGTCGGCGCCGAGGCCGTCGGCGAGGGTGCGGCGGGCGGTCTCGTACGCGGCGAGGGCGTCCGCCGGCCGGCCGGTGTCGCGCAGGGCGCGGATGAGGAGGGCGTGCAGCGGTTCGTCGTACGGGTGCGCCGTGGTCAGCTCGGTCAGCTCCGGTACGGCGTCGGAGGCGCGGCCGAGGCGGAGGGCGGCGTCGGCGCGGGCACGGACGGCCTCCAGCCGGAGCGCCTCGGGGCGGGCGGCGGCCGGCCCGCGGTCGGGGAGGTCGGCGAGGGCGGGACCGCGCCACAGGGCGAGGGCCTCGGTGAGGACGCGGTGGGCTGTCGCCGGGTCGCCGATGGTCAGAGCCTGGGTGCCTGTGCGTACCTGCCGCTCGAAGACGTGCAGATCGATGTCGTCCTCGGTCGCCGCCAGGCGGTAGCCGCCGGGGCCGGACGTGATGGTGTCCTTGCCGAGAGCACGGCGGAGCCGGCCGACAAGGGCCTGGAGGGCGGCCGGGGCGTCCTGTGGCGGGGCGTCGTCCGCCGCCCAGACCTCCTGGATGAGGGTCTCGGGGGTGAGGGTGCGGCGGGGGTGAAGGGCGAGGACGGTGAGCAGCGCGCGGAGGCGGGAGCCGCCGACGGGTATGGGGGTGCCCCGGTCGTCAGTCGCCTGGGTCACACCCAGAATTCGGTACCGCACCGGGTCATTGTCGCGGGGGCGAGATGGTGAGGCACGGGGTTTCCCGAGCGTGGCCCGGGGTGGAGGTGGGGAGTGCGCTCGCCGGCACCGGCAGGGTGCCCCGCCAGGGGGGCGGGGAACTGCGCGACCGGCCCCCACCGGCCCGCTGCCCGTCGAGACCGCGCTCGATGAGCAAGCCGAACCACAAAGGACGCCAGGGGATCCCAGGGGACCCCGACTCGTCACGCCCCCGACGCCAGCGCCCCCCGCATCGGCCGTATCCCCGCAGGGACCGCACGGGCGCGTGCCGGTGTCCCCGTCCAGCACGTGCCCCGGCGGGACAGCAGGCGGCGGAGCCACAGCTCCAGGGAGACCAGGTCGGCCAGGCCGTCCAGCGGCAACGGCTCGCCCGCGGCCGCCGCGCGGAGCGCCTTGCGGACCACCCTCGCCTCCACCAGGCCCGCCTGCGCCAGCAACGGCGTCGAGAAGAGGGCGATCAGATCGTCGGCCGCCACGCGCAGCCCCGTGCGGGTGGCGGCCGCGGAGGAGGCGTGGGAGGGGGCGCCCCAGCCCGGCGGGAGGTCGGCGACGCCGGCGCCCTCCAGGACCGTGCGGAGGATGGCGGCGCGGGCCCCCGGCTGCACGCGCAGCGCCTCGGGGAGGTCGCGGCAGGCGCGGACCACCTGGTTGTCGAGGAAGGGGGCGTGCAGGCGCTGGGAGCGGATCTCGGCGGCCTGCTCCAGGATGCGGATGTCGGCCGCGTGGCGGGCGAGGACGGCACGCGCGCGGTAGTCGCCGGGGCGCTGTCCGGGGCCGACGCCGGAGCGGTTCGCCGCCCCCTGGAGCAGAACCGATACTTCAGCCAGCGCCTCCCCCGTCAGCCAGCGCGCCGCCGGGCCGGGTCTCGCCCAGGTGAGTGCCGCGAGGGACGCGCCCACCGCGCCTCCCGGGTCGTCGAAGCGGCGCCGCAGCAGGCGCTCGGCGAGCGACTCGACGCCCGCGCGGTACGGCGTACGCGCCAGTCGGCGCGCCGCGCTGTACACGCGCGCGGGGACCATCACCGAGCCGTCGGCCTTGGCGAGCGCGGCGACCGGGCGGACCAGGTGCCGGCGCTTGCGGTCCATCAGCAGGTCGGCGAGGCGCGCGGGGTGCGCGTCCAGGACCTGGCGGGCGCCGTAGCCGGTGAAGTGGTCGGCGCTGCCGGCGGCGAGGCGGGCGCGGTGTCTGGCGGCGTACACGAGGGACGGGCCCGGTTCGTCGGTCAGAGGGCCCTCCAGGTCGGCGTACGGGAGCATGTCCTCGCCGCCGGTCACCACCACGTGGTGCAGCCGCGGGTTGGCCGCCAGGTTTCCCGCGCGTTCGAGCTCCGCCTCGCGGCCGCCGACGGCGAGGTCGTTGAAGGTGACCGCGAGGAGGCGCTCGCCGGCGCCCGTGCCGTGGCCCAGGACCGTGCCGGGCATGCCGGGCAGACCGGCGGCCAGCAGGGCGAGGGTGCCGGAGGCCGGGCCGCCGGACAGGTCGGCGCCGATGCCCGGCACCGGCATCCCGCGCGCCGCGCGCCGCTCGGCGGGGCCCATGCCCGGTACCGGGCCGGGGTCGATGTCCGGGACGTGCCGGGGCGCCGACAGCCGCGCGCGTACGGCTTCTACGAGCGCGTCCCGTACGGCGTCCACCGCACGGTCGGGATCGGCGGAGGGGGCCGCGACCGCGAGCGAGGCGACCTGCTCGTACCCGGCGACCTCGCGCGCCCCGGTGCGCAGGATCAGCGCATGCCCCGGCGGAATGCGCCGTACGCCCTCGTACGGGGTCGAGTCGTGCACCGCGGCCGGTACGTCGGGGGCGGCCAGGAGTGCGGCGAGGTGGCCGTAGTCGAGGTTGGCCTCGATCAGGTCGGCGAGCGGCAGCGCGGCCGTGGCGTAGGCCGTACCGCCTGACCAAGGCGTGTGGAAGACCGGGCGGGCGCCCGCGAGGTCGCCGCAGACGGTGATCCGGCGGCCGACCTGGACGACGGCGGTGTAGCTGCCGGGCCAGGCGGTCAGATGCCGGAGTGCGCCCCCACGCGCCGTGAAGAGGCCGAGGCGCAGCTCCTCGTCGGTGGCGCCGCAGGTGCCGAGGACGGCGATGCGGTTCTGGGCGTCCGCCTGGATGACGCGCACCTCGTCGGGGCGCCAGTCACCGACCGCCCAGAGCGGATCCGGGTCGCCCCACAGCAGTTGGGAGCCGACGGGGTGGACGGTCTCGCCGTCGTATCCCAGGGCGCCGGCGGAGCCGAGCGTGGCGGCACCGGAGGCGGTGCTGCTCCATCCCACCAACCACCGCATCGACGCCTCCACAGGCTGTGGACAACCATGCACGGTACGAACTGGATCCCCATGCTGCCATGAAGGACGCGCTCCGGAGGGGCGGTGGGGCCGCCTTTGATCCTCGGAAGATTTCCCGGAGTTGCCGCAGGACCGGCCACGCGCGCGTGCCGGGGAAGAGCCGCGGAGGAGTCGCGGAGGAGTCGCGGAAGAAGCGAACCGCCGTACGGCACAAGGCGACTGCGACGCGAATGCGCCCCCTGTACGCTCCCCCAGAACGCCCTTCGCGCCCTCAATTCCCGTGGTAGGAGCGTTGATCGCCCGCAGAAGGTGGGGTCGATTTTCGGCCAATTCGGCGAGGTCGACGCGGCGGTGCGCACGCTCCGTACATGCTTTGCGCACCGCACGCGCGCGTACTCGAACGCGCACAGTCCGGGAGGCGGGCATCGCCTCCCGGACCGGTCCGCCACCCGCGGGGATTGAGGTGGCGGTGTCCCCCAGCCCACTGGATCCAGTACAGCGGGCCGACCCACGCAGGGACCATGGAACCGCTCCCCCGATGGCCGGAGAAGAGCGCACGGACAGGCGCACGGCCACACGGCGGGGGCACGACGCGACATGCCGTGCACGGTGCGTATATGGGCCGCACTCGCGTACGGACCACAATCCCGCCATCCGGAACAATGCCCCTTAACGCTTGGGATGCGGCGAACTACGCTGGGTTTACGAATGCCGCGTGGTTATGCCAGCGCGGCAGCCGTCTGTGTCGAGGGGTGGCGCATGTCCAGGGAGCAACGCGGGCCGAACGAAAAACTCGGCACCGTTCTCGCCCTCGCGGGAATCAGCAACGCAGGACTCGCGCGTCGCGTCAACGATCTTGGCGCTCAACGCGGGTTGACTCTTCGCTACGACAAGACGTCGGTGGCGCGCTGGGTGTCGAAGGGCATGGTGCCGCAGGGCGCCGCGCCGCATCTCATCGCCGCCGCGATCGGCCAGAAGCTCGGCCGCCCGGTGCCGCTCCACGAGATCGGCCTGGCGGACGCGGATCCCGCGCCCGAAGTGGGCCTCGCCTTTCCCAGGGACGTAGGACAGGCGGTGCGCTCGGCCACCGAGCTGTACCGGCTCGACCTCGCCGGCCGCCGGGCCGGTTCCGGCGGCATCTGGCAGTCGCTGGCCGGATCGTTCGCAGTAAGCGCGTACGCAACGCCCGCCTCGCGCTGGCTGATAACCCCCGCCGACAGTTCGGTCGCGCGCGAGGCGAACACCGCCGAGGCCTCCGGCGCACCGCTCAAAGTCGGCCACAGCGATGTGCAGAAGCTGCGGGAGGCCGCCGAGGACGCCAGGCGCTGGGACTCCAAGTACGGGGGCGGCGACTGGCGTTCGTCGATGGTGCCGGAGTGTTTACGGGTGGAGGCGGCACCGCTGCTGCTCGGCGCGTACTCCGACGGGGTCGGGCGGGCGCTGTTCGGGGCGAGCGCCGAACTGACCCGGCTCGCCGGGTGGATGGCCTTCGACACGGGACAGCAGGAGGCCGCGCAGCGGTACTACATCCAGGCGCTGCGGCTCGCCCGGGCGGCGGCCGATGTCCCGCTCGGCGGGTATGTCCTGGCATCGATGTCGTTGCAGGCGACGTACCGCGGGTTCGGCGACGAGGGCGTCGACCTCGCGCAGGCGGCCGTCGAACGCAACCGGGGGCTGGCCACCGCGCGGACCATGAGCTTCTTCCGGCTGGTCGAGGCACGGGCACACGCGCGTGCGGGTGACGCGCAGGCGGCGGGGGCGGCGCTGAAGGCCGCGGAGGGGTGGCTGGAGCGGGCGCGGGAGGGGGACAACGATCCCTCCTGGCTCGGTTTCTACGGATACGACCGGTTCGCCGCCGATGCCGCCGAGTGCTACCGGGACCTGAAGGCGCCGCGGCAGGTGCGGCGGTTCACGGAGCAGGCGCTGTCGAAGCCGACCGAGGAGTTCGTGCGGTCGCACGGGCTGCGGCTGGTCGTCTCCGCTGTCGCCGAACTGGAGTCCGGAAACCTCGACGCGGCGTGCGAGCAGGGGGTGCGGGCCGTGGAGGTGGCGGGGCGGATCTCGTCGGCGCGGACGACCGAGTACGTGAAGGACCTGCTGCACCGGCTGGAGCCGTACGGGGACGAGCCGAGGGTGGTGGAGCTGCGGGAGCGGGCACGGCCGCTGCTGATGGCGCCGGCGTGAGGGTGGCCCAGGCGTCTGCCGGGTCGCCCGGGTTTTGCGAGTGCGGGTGCGTGGGGGCTGTTCGCGCAGTTCCCCGCGCCCCTGACGGGGCACCTGCCGGCCGTCGGCCGCGAGCAGTACGCGGTTGATCGCGCACGTGCGGCGACAGCCGCACACCGAACACAGCCCCGCGCCCCTGACGGGGTGCGTGTTCGTAGCCGCGTGTCGAAGGCGGTCCCGTGCCCTGCCGGAGCGCGCCGTGGCCTCGCGCGTTTGAAGTGGCTGTCAGTGGCGCAGTGCACTATCGAGCGTGGGAGGTGGTGCAGGTGTCTGCCGGGGTTGCTCATGACTGTGATGTGCTCGTCGTCGGGGGCGGGATCGTCGGGCTGTCCACGGCGTATGCGATCAGCCGGGCCGCGCCCGGTACCCGGGTCACCGTGCTGGAGAAGGAAGCCGGGGCCGCACGGCATCAGACCGGGCGGAACAGCGGGGTCATCCACAGCGGGATCTACTACCGGCCCGGGTCGCTGAAGGCGCGGTACGCCGTCAAGGGTGCCGCGGAGATGGTCAAGTTCTGTGCGGAGTACGGCGTCGCGCACGCCGTCACCGGCAAGCTGATCGTCGCCACCGAGCGGGCCGAGCTGCCCCGGCTGCACGCGCTCGTGCAGCGCGGCCGGGAGAACGGGATACCCGTGCGGGAGCTGGGCGCCGCCCAGATCGCGGAGTACGAGCCCGAGGTGCGGGGGCTCGCGGCCATACACGTCGGGACGACCGGCGTGTGCGACTTCGTGGGAGTCGCCCGGCAGCTCGGAGAGGCCTCGGGGGCGGAGATCCGCTACGGGGCCCGGGTCGAGCGCATCGACCGGCGGCCGGAGCGGGGCGTGGCCGTGCTCACCGCCCGCGGAGACGTCGTACGCGGGCGGGTGCTGGTGAACTGCGCCGGGCTGTACTGCGACGAGATCGCCCGGCTGGCCGGGGACGAGCCGGGGATGCGGATCGTGCCGTTCCGCGGGGAGTACTACGAGCTGGCGCGGCGGGAGCTGGTGCGGGGGCTGGTGTATCCGGTGCCGGATCCGGCGTTCCCGTTCCTCGGGGTGCACCTCACCCGCGGCATCGACGGAGGCGTGCACATCGGCCCCAACGCGGTGCCGGCGCTGGCCCGGGAGGGGTACGGGTGGGGGGTCGTACGGCCCCGGGAGGTCGCGGGGACGCTGGCCTGGCCGGGGGCGTGGGCGCTGGCGCGGCGGCACTGGCGGTACGGGGGCGGGGAATTGCGGCGGTCGGTGTCGAAGCGGGCGTTCACGGCGGCCGTACGGCGGCTGCTGCCTGCCGTGACGGAAGCGGACCTGGTGCCGGCGGCGGCCGGGGTGCGGGCGCAGGCCGTGCTGCGGGACGGCTCGCTGGTCGACGACTTCCTGATCAAGGAGGGCGCCAGGACCGTGCACGTGCTGAACGCGCCCTCGCCGGCGGCGACGGCCTCGCTGCCGATCGGGCGGGAGGTGGCACGCCGGGCACTGGACATGCTGGGCTCGGTGTGACCCGGGCGCGACCCACCCCGCCGCCCCGTCCCGCACGGGCCAAGCACGACCCCGCCGCCCCGTCCCGCACGGGCCGTAAAATCGACTCCACTGTGTCTGACTCGCTCAATGCCCCAGAGACCCCCAGGCCCGCCGAGACCGTCCCTGGCGTGGGCTCCCCGCATGCTCCCGGTGTGTCCGTGCGGCACAGCCGGGCCAAGGGAGAGCCACGGTTCCCGGACGGGCCCAGCGCCGATCCGGCCGGATCGCACTTCGAGCGGCGGATCCGCAGCTTCCAGCCACGGCGGAGCCGGGTCACCGCCGGGCAGGCCGACGCCCTGCAGCGGCTGTGGCCCAAGTGGGGGCTGGACATCGACGGGCAGCACGTCATCGATCTCGGTGAGCTGTTCGGCAACGGCAACCCCGTCGTCCTGGAGATCGGGTTCGGGATGGGGGAGGCGACCGCGCAGATGGCCGCCGGGGACCCGGACACCAACATCCTCGCCGTCGACGTGCACACGCCGGGACAGGGGAACCTGCTCAACCTCGCCGACCAGAACGGGCTGTCCCACATCCGGGTCGGCAACGGGGACGCGATCATCCTGCTCCGGGAGATGCTCACGCCCGACTCGCTGGACGGGCTGCGGGTGTACTTCCCGGACCCCTGGCCCAAGAAGCGGCACCACAAGCGGCGGCTGATCCAGCCCGAGTTCCTCGACCTCGCCGCGACCCGGCTCAAGCCGGGGGCGATCGTGCACTGTGCGACGGACTGGGAGCCGTACGCCGAGCAGATGCTCGAAGTGCTCGACGCGCACCCGACGTTCGAGAACACCCAGGCCGAGGGCGGTTTCGCGGCACGTCCCGGATACCGGCCGCTGACCCGTTTCGAGGGGCAGGGGCTGGACAAGGGACATGTGGTGAACGATCTGCTCTTCCGTCGCGTACAGCATCCGGTGCAGCAGGGCGATCAGCACCGACTGGAGTCACCTCGTTAGGGTCGATGCCGTGGCCACCTCCCCGCCGCAGTACCCGCCGTACCCGCCGTATCCCCCGGACCCCACCGGGGTCGGGCTGCGGCATCCCCGCTGGTGGCAGCGGCGCTGGGTGCGGTACGGGGCGCTGAGCACCCTGCTCGCCCTCTCCGGCCTGGTCATCCTCGCGCTGGTGCGGGAGCAGACGGGCACGGAGGGCTTTCTCGTCGGGCTAGGGCTCGCCGTGCTGCCCGTGCCCCTGCTCGTAGCCGCGTTCCGCTGGCTCGACCGGGTCCAGCCCGGGCCCTGGCGGAACCTGCTGTTCGCGTTCGCCTGGGGGGCGTGCGCGGCCGCGCTGATAGCGATCGTCGCCAACAGCTTCGCGACGCGGTGGATAGCGACGGCGACGGCGGATCCGAGCAGCGCGGACACGCTCGGGGCGACCGTGATAGCGCCGATCGTCGAGGAGTCCGCCAAGGCCGCGGCCGTGCTCCTGGTCTTCCTGTTCCGCAGACGGGACTTCACCGGGATCGTCGACGGGGTGGTGATAGCCGGGGTCACCGCCACCGGGTTCGCGTTCACCGAGAACATCCTCTACCTCGGTACGGCCTTCGGGACCGACCAGCTGACCGGCGGCAGCGGCATCGCCTCCGTCACCGCCGCCACGTTCTTCGTGCGCATCGTCATGTCCCCCTTCGCGCATCCCCTGTTCACCGTCCTCACCGGCATCGGGTTCGGCGTCGCCGCGTTCTCCGGGGAACGGCAGCGGGTGCGGCGCGTGCTCGTACCGCTCGCCGGACTGCTGCTCGCGATGAGCATGCACGCGTTCTGGAACGGGTCGTCGACGTTCGGGCAGTACGGGTTCTTCGCCGTGTACGGCATGTTCATGGTGCCGGTGTTCGGGCTGCTGACCTGGCTGGCGATCTGGACGCGGCAGCGGGAGCTGCGGACCGTGCGGGAGGAGTTGCCGGCGTATGTGTACGCCGGGTGGCTGGGGGCGGCCGAGCCGTTCGTCCTGGGGTCGATGCGGGCGCGGCAGATGGCCAGGGAGTACGCCGCGTACCACTTCGGCAAGCCGGCCGGGCGGGCGGTCGCCGAGTACGAGGCGTACGCGACGACGCTCGCCCTGCTGCGGCGCCGGGGGCAGCGTGGGCGGGCGGGCGCCGACTTCGTGGCGCGGGAACGGCACCTGCTGACGGAGCTGCGGAGCCGACGCGAGCTGGTCCGCCCCGCTCTCGACTACGCGGCCCGCACAGCCGCCCCGAACGGCTGGCCCGGCTACCCGCCGCCGGCCTACGGGGCACCGGGGTGGTACGGGGCGGCCGTGCCGTATCCGTCCTACAACCCGTACAGGGGTTAGTTTCCTACGACCCGTACAGGGGTTGGGGGGACAGCGAGCGTCAGGCGGAAGCCGCCGTGAGCCGTGTCAGTTCCTGCTCCGTCAGCTCCAGGTCCGCCACGCCCAGCAGGGCGGGGAGTTGGTCCAGGGTGCGGGCCGAGGCGATGGGGGCCGTGATGGTGGGCTGGGCGGCCAGCCAGGCCAGGGCGACCGTGGGGATCGGGGCGGAGTGGGCCTCGGCGATCTCGTCCAGGGCGGTCAGAACCTTCTGGCCCCGCTCGGTCTCCAGGTACTGGGCGGCGCGGCCCGCGCGGGGGCTGTCGACCGTCGTGCCGGGGCGGTACTTGCCGGTGAGGAAGCCGGCGGCCAGGGAGAAGTACGGAACCGCCGCGAGGCCGGTGCGGGAGGCCAGGTCCTGGAGGGGGCCCTCGTAGGTGTCGCGGGAGACCAGGTTGTAGTGGGGCTGGAGGGCGACGTACCGGGCGAGTCCCTCGCGGTCGGAGAGGTCCAGGGACTCCTGGAGCCGCTCGGCGGTGATGTTGGACGCGGCGATGTGCCGGACCTTGCCCGCCCGCACCAGTTCGTCCAGGGCGCCGATGATCTCCTCGACCGGGATCTCGGGCTTGTCGAAGTGGGTGTAGTACAGGTCGATGTAGTCGGTGTCCAGGCGGCGCAGGGACGCGTCGGCGGCGGCCTTGATGTTGGCGGCCGACAGCCCCAGGTACTCGGGGTGCTGGCTGACCTTCGTCGCGATCACGACGTCCTCGCGGTTGCCGCGCGCCTTGACCCACTTGCCGATGACGGTCTCGGACTCGCCGCCCTTGTGGCCCTCGATCCAGGCCGTGTACGAGTCGGCGGTGTCCACGAAGTTGCCGCCGGCGGCCGTGTACGCGTCGAGGACGGCGAAGGAGGCGGTCTCGTCGGCGGTCCAGCCGAAGACGTTGCCGCCCAGGCAGAGCGGAAAGACCTCCAGGTCGGAGGCGCCGAGCTTGCGGAGCGAGCGGGAAGCGGAAGAAGCAGTCATGCCTCAGTTCAACACCGGCTGCCGGTGCACCGATGCCGACGCAACGCGAAGTTCTCGTAAAAGCGGAATGCACCGGGGTGCCCTGGGTACACCGAACCGGCAGCCCTGACGTCGGGGGGTTGTCGTCAGGGCCGCCGGGGATCAGTGGGGTCCGTCAGGGGTTGAGGCCCTTGCCGCGCAGCCAGGTCATCGGGTCGATGCCGGTGGCCTGACCGCCGGGGTGGACCTCGAGGTGGAGGTGCGGGCCGGTGACGTTGCCGGTGGCGCCGATGCGGCCGATGACGTCACCGGTGGCGACCTTCTGGCCGACCTTGACGCCGATCGAGGACTGGTGGCAGAACCACAGCTCGGTGCCGTCGTCGAGGGTGAGGATGGTGCGGTAGCCGTACGAGCCGGCCCAGCCGGCCTCCGTGACGGTGCCGCTGTGGACGGCCTTGATCAGCGTGCCGGTGGGGGCGGCGAAGTCGAGGCCGGTGTGGTAGCCGGAGGCCCACATCGAGCCAGCCTGCCCGAAGGTGCCGGTGATCGTGTAGGAGACGACCGGCCGCGTGTACTGCTTGGCCAGCGCGGCGAGCCGCTTCTGCTCGGCCTGCCGCTTCTCGGCGGCCTGCGCCTGCTCCTTGGCGTCGGCGGCCTTGGCGGCCGCCGTCTGCTCCGCCTTGGTCTCCGCGTCGGAGACCGCCTTGTCGGCGGCGGCCACGGCCTTGGCGGTGGCCTTGACGTCGAGCTGGGTCTGCTGCTGCTCGGCCTGGGCGATGATCCGGCTGCGCAGCGCCTCCCCGGCGTCGGAGGAGGAGTCGTCCGCGTCCGTGGCGGTCGTCGTGGTGACGCTGCTGAGGGCGGTCTGGACGGCCTGGTGGCCGCCGTCCTCGCCGAGCAGGGAGTCGACGGAGGACGGCAGGTCGGGCAGCGAGATGGAGACCGGCGGCTTGCCGGTGTTGGCGCTGGCCATGCCGCCCGCGCCGACGGCGGCGATGACGCCGACGCCGAGGACCGTGGAGCTGCGGGCGAGTCCGCCGCCGCGCTGCTTGGCGACGCGGTGCCGGCCGCGTACCGGGGCGAGGGACTCCTCGGTGGGGTTCCACTCCTCCCAGGGGCCCTCGTCGGTGCGGTAGCCGCCGTAGCCGAAGGTCTCGGGTTGACGCTGGCTGGGCACGAACGGGGCTGTCGGAGCAGGCCGGTTGGACGCCACGCGGGCGCACTCCTTTCCTTCCGCTGCCTACCGGGTTAGCTGACGGGTTCGGAGCGGGAAGGTCTCCTACGCGCGTATACCGGCCGTTTCGTACCCGGCGGTAGCCTTGCGATTCACCCCAAGGTGGTGGTTCCCCGGTTCCCTTGCGGGATTCGGCGCGTGCGCACGGAGCCGTCGCGGGTGACGGCTGGGACGACCGCGCTGCGTTATCGAACGTTAATAGACCCGGCTGTCAGATTCCAAGCTGTTCGCCTTGATCATTAAGCTTTCAAAGCATGGACTTACCTGTCAAGAACGGTCAAAAACGGTCTACTTGACCCTGCGTTCTGTTCAGCTCAGGAGTCACACACGTTTTGATGGTGACTCAGGCGTTATGCGGAGGGCGGTCGTCCGCGCACCGAGGGTGACAGACCCCAGGGCGGCCGGGTGATCGCGCTCAGGGCCGTCGTACGGCGAGCAGCGCCATGTCGTCCGTCATGCCGCCGCCGGTGTGCCGGCGCACCTCGGCCGCGAGCCGGGCCAGCAGCGCGCCGGGGGCGGTGACGACACGGCCGGTCAGCCGCCGCTCCGGGTCGTAGAACCGGCCGTGCGCGTCCCGCGCCTCGGAGAGGCCGTCGGTGTGCAGCAGCAGCGTGGCCCCGCTCGGGAACGTGTGCTCGGCGGCCCGGTCCGGCCAGGCCCCCAACTCGGCCATCCCGAGCGGCAGCGCGGCCTCGGGCACCCAGACCGGGCACACCTTGCCGTCGCCGTGCAGCAGCAGGGGCGGCGGATGGCCGCGGTTGACGACCCGGACCGTGCCGTCGCCGTGCGGGAGTTCGACGAGTACGGCGGTGGTGAACCCCTCGAACGCGTCCAGGCCGCCGCGCCGGACGCCCTCGCGGGCCAGCGCCCGCTCCAGCCGCCCCGCCACCGCCTCCAGCGTGGCCTCCTGCTCGGCGGCCTCCCGGAACGCGCCGATGACCACGGCGACGGCGGCGACCGCGCCCATGCCCTTGCCGCGGACGTCGCCGACGACCAGTCGGACGCCGTACGGGGTGTCCTGGACGGCGTACAGGTCGCCGCCGATGAAGGTGCCCTCCTGGGCCGCCTCGTAGCGGGCCGCGATCTCGAAGCCGCCGATCCGCTCGGCGGGCTCGGGCAGGACCGCCCGCTGGGCGGCCTCGGCGATCTCGCGGGCTGAGGCCAGGCGCTGGTCACCGAGGCGCACGACCCGGTTGATGCCGGCGGCGAGGGCGGCGACGGTGACCACGGTGAGGACCTCGGTGACCGTGTCGACGTCCGGGCCGAAGCCGAAGCGGGCGTGCACGGCGTAGGCGGCGAGGAAGGACGCGAGGCCGGTCAGGACGGTGGTGCGCAGCGAGGAGAGGGGCGCGGCGATCAGCGGGGCGGCCGTGAAGAACGGGACGGCCGTTAAGGCACTCGGGGTGAGGACGTCGTAGCAGACGCCGACGACGATCAGCAGGGCGGGCAGGAAGCGGGCCAGGGTGCGGACGGCTGCGGACCCGTCCTCCTGCGCCTCTCCAGGGCCCACGGTACGACTCCCCATATGTCCCAGGTGTCCAATGCGTGTCCGTCCAGGTTTGCGGCTGCGAGCGGGCGGGGGCGAGTGGTGTGGGCCGGGCGGATGAGTGCGGACGGCTGTGACGCGGAACACGTGCCGGTATACGACTCAGGGCCGGAATCCTCGTTCTTGGATTCCGGCCCTGAGTCTTCAGTAGCGGGGACAGGATTTGAACCTGCGACCTCTGGGTTATGAGCCCAGCGAGCTACCGAGCTGCTCCACCCCGCGTCGTTGACACCAGCATACGCCATCCGAAGAGTGCGAGTCACACGGGTTAGGAGAGGTCAGCCCAGCAGGTGCGCGTTCGGGATCTTCGCCAGGTCCTCGTACCCGCCCAGCACCAGCACCGCCACCCCCGCCTCCCGCAGCATCCCCGTCCCGTCGGCCGCCTCGACGAAGGTGTCCGGCTCGCGCCACGCCGTCACCACCCGCCGCACCCCGGCCCGGAGGATCAGCTCGGCGCAGGGGTGCGGCCGGGAGGCGCGGTGGGTGCAGGGTTCGAGGCTGGTGTAGACGGTGGCCGTGGCCAGCCGGGGGTCGGCCGGGGAGATCTTGGCCAGGGCCGCCTCCTCCGCGTGGACGACGGGGTCGCCGGCCTCCCGGGAGTGGCCGCGGGCCAGTTCCGTGCCGTCGGCCGCGACCACCACCGCGCCGACGCTGAACGCGGTCCGGGAGGGCGGGCAGTCCGCCGCCAGCTCGCAGGCGAGCCGCAGCCAGTGCCGGTCCGCGGCGGACGCCGACGCACCCGCGCCGGGGGCGGTGGGCTCGTATCGCATCAGGACGACGTCCTCGATACGGCGGCTCTCCAGGAGCCGCAGCCGCCCGGCCTGGTACCCGCCCGGTCCGAACAGGCGCGGTGCCTTCGGGTCGCCGACGAAGAGCGGGGCCAGGACCAGCTGGAGTTCGTCGGCCAGGCCCTGCTGGAGGAGCTGGGTGTGGACGGTGCCGCCGCCCTCGACCATCAGCCGGCCGACCGCCCGCGCCTTGCGCAGGTCCGTCAGCAGCGCGGGCCAGTCGAGGTCGGCGCCGAGGGAGACGACGTCCGCGGCGACACCGAGGCCGCGGATCCGCGCCGCGCCCGTCTCCGTCGTGTACACGACCTTCTCGCCGCCGGTGTGCCAGAACTTGGCGTCCGGGTCGAGGTCGCCGGTCGCGGTGACCGTGACCTTGAGGGGGTACTCGGGCCTGCCCGCGGCGACCCGGGCCGCGCGCCGCCCGGGGTCGTTGACCAGGAGCCGCGGATTGTCCGCGCGGATGGTGCCGGCGCCGATCAGGATCGCGTCGACGGAGGCCCGCACCTCGTCGACGCGGTCGAAGTCGGCCGGGGACGAGAGCAGCAGCCGTTCGGGGCCGGTGTCGTCGAGGTAGCCGTCGAGGGAGACGGCGGCGGACAGCAGGACGTAGGGGTACGGCATCGGACGTGCTCACTCCCGAGGGCGACGGGCAGGCTTGGTTAAACTTTGAAACAAACCTACACTGGCTGCATGACGACTCGCTGGCTGACGCCGAAGGAGCAGAGCGCCTGGCGCGCCTACATCTCGGCGACGCACCTCCTGGACGACGCGATGGACCGGCAGCTCCAGCAGGACGCCGGCATGCCGCATCTGTACTACGGCATCCTCGTCAGTCTCTCCGAGGCACCGGAGCACAAGCTGCGCATGACCGACCTCGCCGAGAAGTCGAAGATCACCCGGAGCCGGCTGACGTACGCGGTGACCCGACTGGAGAAGGACGGGCTGATCCGGCGCGAGGACTGCCAGTGGGACAAGCGGAGCAGCTTCGCCGCCCTCACCGACGAGGGCAAGGCGGTGCTGGAGCGCGCGGCGCCGGGACATGTGGAGACGGTACGGGCGGCGGTGTTCGACCATCTCTCCGCCGAGCAGGTGACCCAGCTGGAGGAGATCAGCTCGGTGATCGCACGGGCGCTGGAGGGTGACGCGTCGACCCCGCGGCCGACCTCCGACGAGGTTCCCTGGCGGCGGCGGTCGTCGCCGTGTTCCGGTCCCTCGTAAGGCTTCCGCCCGCCGCGAGACCTCGTGGATATTCCCGCAAAATCCTGTTGCTTCAAATTTAAAACATGGATAGGGTTCCCTCCGTGGATCTGCTTCAAATCTGAAGCAGAGACCGCCACGGTCCTGCACCCGGACACAGGAGAACCCGATGCCCGACTTCCCCGCCGCCACCCAGCGCGCCCGCGTCCGGGTACCGCTGCGCTTCACCGACGGCTACAGCGTCAACGCCGAACTCGTCACTTTCCATGGCCTCACCGACGGTCAGGAACATGTGGCCGTCGTCCTCGGCGACCCCGCCCCCGGCACACTCCCGCTGGTCCGCCTGCACTCCGAGTGCCTGACCGGCGACGTCTTCGGCTCGGCCCGCTGCGACTGCGGACCCCAGCTGCGCGAGGCCGTCGAGCGCATCGCGGAGCGCGGTGGCGTCCTGCTCTACCTGCGCCAGGAGGGACGCGGCATCGGCCTCTACAACAAGCTCGACGCCTACGCCCTCCAGGACCAGGGCCTCGACACCTACGAGGCGAACGCCGCCCTCGGCCTCCCCGAGGACGGCCGCGACTACACCGCCGCCGCCCAGATGCTGGCCGCTCTCGGCATCACCGAGCTCGACCTGCTCTCCAACAACCCCGACAAGGCCGAGCAGTTGCGCGGCCTCGGCGTCACCGTCCGCGACCGCGTCCCGACCGGTGTCTTCCGCACCGCGCACAACGTCCGCTACCTGCGCGCGAAGGTCCTGCACACCCAGCACACGCTCCCGCTCGGCGAGCTGACGGAGCTCAACGCGGGCTGAGCGTATGCGTCCCGCTGTTGTCGGCGCCGTCACCGGTGTTCCGGTACTCGCCGAACCGGGCGCCGGCCCAGGTCCGGCTGTCGCTCCCGTTCTCGTACGGCGCACGGCCGACCTGCGCGGGCAGCGAGGCGTTCCGGATGATGTGCCGGCCGCTCGCGCATCGCTCCGCTCAGGAGAGCCAGTCGGTGTAGTGGGTCGGGGCGAGGTGGGCGTCCTTGTCGGTGAGGACATCGCCCTTGACCACGGCGTACATGCCGGCGGTGGGGTCGGTGACGACGGTGCGGTGGTCGCCCTGGTGGGACAGGGTGAGCCGGCCCAGCTCGTCCAGGGGGAAGATGTCGGGGCCGGCGATGTTGCGGATGCCGTTGAGCGGGGCGCCCGCGGCGACCTCCGCGACCGCTGCGGCCACGTCCGCGGCCGCGATGGGCTGGACGGGCGTGGCGGGCAGCCGGACGGTGTCGGCGTCGGAGGTCCAGGACATGACGGCGTCCATGAACTCCATGAACTGCGTCGACCGGACGATCGAGTAGGGGATCGGCCCGGCCGCGAGGAGGTGCTCCTGGAGCGTCTTGCCCCGGTAGTGGTCCAGCTCCGGCACCTGGTCCACGCCGACGATCGAGAGGATGACGAAGTGGCCGGCGCCGCCCTTGTGGGCCGCGGCCACGAGGTTGTCCATCGAGGTCTGGAAGAAGGCCGGGGAGGCCTCGTCGAAGGTCGGGGAGTTCGTCAGGTCGACGACGACGTCGGCTCCCGCCAGCGCCTCGTCCAGGCCCCGGCCGCCGATGACGTCGACGCCGGTGGACTTCGCGTGCGGTACGGCCTCGTGCCCGGCGGCGGTCAGGTTCTTGACGACCAGCGATCCGATCAGTCCGGTACCGCCGATGACTGCGATCTTCATGGCACGCCTCTCGCAGGGGTCATATATCGAAATATGACATCCGAACGGATACGTGGGCGGGGCAGGAAACGGTCCCCCGGCGCACAGCAGCACGACGGTCCCCAGGTGCATGCCGGCATGGACGATCGGGGGCGGCCCAGGCCGCGGTCGATGCAGCAGAACAGGGCGGCGGGCACGCCGAAGCACTGCCAGTTCGCGGAAGCGTGCGGGATCTTGCACGTGTTCCCGGAGGCTGCTTCGGCGTCCGGAAAACACCTGGTCAGGACAGGCTGCACGCCGCCCTCGTCCGCACCGCCGGCCCGCCGCCGCATGACAGGCGGTGGCCCCTGTGTTCAGGTGACGCCGTCGGGAGTCGTCGCCGTACGATCCTCGGCATCGTGATCGTAGGCGAAGGCCACGGGCATCCCCTGTCGCCAGTACGCGCACACCTCCTGGGCCTGGACCTGCTCCTGCGACCGTCCGGCGGGCAGCGGCAGGTGCAACGCTCGTAGCAGATCGAACCGGTGAAGATCGAAGGCGGTCTCCACGACCTCGCCGAACCGCAACGCCGCGCCCACCGCCTGGCGGTAGCAGATCCATGACAGCGTCAGGGGCCCGAGCGCCAGGAACAGCCACCAGCCGGAGCGGCTCAGCAAGGCCACCGCCGCGGCCCCCGCCACGAAGGCCGTCGCGGCGAGCCGAACCGTCACGTCCAGCGTGTTGCGCCGGTCGTCGACGACGGCCCGCAGCGTCGCGCCGAGCAGCGGGTACAGCCTCGGCCAGGCCACAGCCGCGTCCCAGCCGTAGCCGGCGCCCGCCCGGTGTTCCGTCGCGGCCAGGGCATTGCCCAGCGCGGTGGGCAGAAGCCGGTCCGTCGGCGGGAAGAGCTGACGCAGCCGGGTCCCCGCTGTGCCGGCCGCCTGGATCTCGGCGTCGGTCATCGACTCTTCCAGTCGGTTCGCCTCGGCATCCAGCCGGCCGCGCAGCCGCGTCTGCCGTCGGACACCGAGCGCGCCCACTCGCCGGAGGGCGGTCGGCCAGTACCCCTCCATCAGCCGGACCAGGGGCAGTTGCAGCGGATGGGAGACCAGCGCGGCCAGCGTCACCGCCAGCACGAGCAGAGTGAGCTCTCCGGCGTTCAGCCGGGCGGCGGCACGCCACGCCAGGCCGAAGTCGATGTGTTCCCCGGGCGCGCCTGCCCTGACAAGGACCAGGACGAAAAGGCTCAGCGCGAGCGTCGGGAGATAGCTGACCAGGAAGAAGCGCCCGGCGAACACATCGGCGGCGCCTTTCCCCAGCGTCTCCGGAGTCATCGCGTCAGTTCCATGGGGCCGTGGTCCGGGCAGGACGGAGGCTGCCAGTCGGCGTGCACCCGCAGGACGGCCAGGTCGCAGACGCGGCACTCGAACCGCAGCAGGGTGAACCGCCGTGCCGGGCCCGGAAGCGTCGAGTGGTCACCACCGCCGAACTCCCGGGAGTCAGGGTCGGGGCGCGTCCCGACCAACCGCTCGCGGCGCGCGACGCCGAGCGGCTTGCCGCCCACGGCCACCTCGACGCGCTCCAGGTCCGGATCCGCGTGGAACACCGCCGCGAGGGCCGCCGCGGCGGCGGCCGGCGAGGTGCCCGGCGTCAGCTCCAGCCGTACCGGCCCGGGCACGGCGTCCTCGGGATCGACCAACAGTGCGAAGAACATCCCCGGATCGGGCATGGCCCCCTCCTCACCTTCACAAGGCCCGGCTCGGCCCTTCCTCAAGGCCCGAAATGGACATAGCCCGCCCACACCGACGGCTCCAACGGATGGTCGAGGCGCAGAAGTTGCGCGGCGGAGGCGATGGCGGCCGCGGGGGAGCCGCACGCCCGCAGGACGTCGTAGAAGCGGTCCGCGGTGACCGCCGCCGAACGGTCGCCGACCGCCCAGAGAGTACCGACCACGTGCCCGAACCCGGCCAGTTGGAGCCCGGCCACCAGATGCTGGGCCTCGTCCAACAGCAGCGCGCTGCCGGCCGCCGTACGGCACGCCGACACATAGGCCAGCTCCGCCCCGGCCGGCCGGGTCCGGGCTATCTCGAGCACCGTCAACGCACCGTCGTGCAGCAGAATCGCGCTGTCGGACGCCTCGTTCGGAACCTGCCTGCCGTGGCAGGCGAAGTGCGCCCACGAGCAGCCGGCCAGCTCGCGCCGCACTCGGTCGCGGGTGGCCTGCGCGTTGACCAGCGCGGTGTGCGACAGCCCGGGGAAACGTCCCGCGATCCCGGCCGCCTCCGACACCACGTACCGCAGCGGCGGCTGGCCCGGCGAGTCCGACACCGCCACCGTCAGCAGCCGCCCTCCTTCCTGCCCGAAGACCGCAGGTGCCGGGTCTGTCCCGTCCTGGTAGGTGCGCGCCAGCGACTGGAGCGTGGGGGTGTACGAGGGGATGACGCGCCGCCAGGTGCCCTCGTCGCCGCCTACGATCCCGGCGGCGTGCAACGGCAGCAGGGTGAGCGGCCCGGTCGGGCACCACCAGATCCGCTTGCCGGGCACCCCGCTTCCGTCGATCAGGCCGAGCCGGTCGAACACCGGCTTGGCGACGGTCTCCCACAGCCATTCCAGCGTGCTCGCCATGGTCATCTGCAGGGCCACATGGCCCTGCGGCTGCGTGGCACCCCGGTCGTGGACCGCCGCCAGGAAGTCGGCCGCACGGCTCGCCGTCTCGGCCAGGTCCAGGCCGGGCAGCGGGATGACGAGCGGCGCCGCGGGCGGCGGGAACACGACGATCGCGTCGCTCCGCCGGGCCGTGACGTTGACCACCACCACCGGTCCCCCGGCCGCGGCCCGCGCGAGCGTCTCGTACGGGAGCGGGGCGAAGGGGCTGTCGTCACCCAACTCGGCCCCGACTCGTTCCACCAGGGCGTCCCAGCGCCGTGCCAGCGCGACGAGCCGGTCCGACGACGTCTCCGCGGACCCGGCGGCCTCCTCCAGCGCCGCGCCCACCTGACGCAGTTCGGCGGTGAGGTCGGAGGCCAACCGGGTCAGGACACCGCCCTCGGCACGCGACTGCAGCAACTGCATCCACAGCACCGAGCGGCCCTGTTCCAGGAACTCCACCGCCAGCTGTGGCCGGCCGGCGTCCAGGGCGCGCGCCGCGGCGGCCGACGCCGTGCCCGTCCCCTCGGAGAGCTGCGACTCCTGGTCCGATCGGCCGAGGCCGCGCCAGGCGGCCACGGGCAGCAGCCCGACCGCGAGGGAGCAGGCGGCCAGCGCGCCGTCCGGCCCGTCCACGTCCCCCTGCGCTTCGCTGAGAGCGGCCCAGTGGGAGGCCGCCTGGATCCGGCGGGCGGCGGGGACCAAGGAGGACCTGGCGTATTCGGCGTACAGCAGGGCGGCCTCCCGTGCCGTTCCGGCGTCCGAGGTCGCCTCGTGCAGACTGCTGAGCGCCCCTGCCAGGAGGAACATGCTGTCCGCCCGTCGGCGCCTCGCGGCGTCGCCCTCGTCGGCCGCCAGCCGGGCGCGCAGCAGAGCGACGGCCTCGTCCAGATCGGACCGGCTGTGGAGGCGGTACCAACGGATCAGCAGGGCGTTGGCGAGGTTGACGCTCCGGGAGTAGTGCTGGGGATGTCCGGACGGGGTCCTGGCCAGCGCGGTACGGATCAGGGTGATCCCCTCGTCGAGCCCCTCCCGCCCGGCGGAGTCGGCGATCAGCAGACACGAACCGAGGTTGCTCAGCGCCCGTACGTGTTCCGGTGCGCCCTTGGGGCTCAGCGCGAGCATGCGCCGCAAGGTGTCCAGCGCGGTGTCCAGATCCGCCTCGTCGCCCCGCATCTGGTAGCGGCGGCGGAGCCCACCGGCGAGATTGCTCAGCAGGCTGGGCAGCATCGTCTGGTCCGGGAAGACCCCGAAAAGAGCGACGGCCTCGGTCCCCACCGTGACCGCCTCGTTGACATCGGCCAGGGAACCGAGCAGCTCTGCGCGGACCATGAGCTTGCCCGTCAGGTTGCCCAGCCGCAGGGCCCGGACGGTCTCGGCACCGCTCGCCGGGGTCAGGGCGATGGATTCGCGCATGGCGGCGACCGAGTCGTCGAGATCCGCCTGGTCGCCGGCGTACTCGAAGCGGAAGACCAAGGCGCCGGCCAACTGCGAGAGCAACCGGGCGCGCTCCTCGCGGCCGGCTTCCGAGTCCGGAACCCCGGCCGACAGCAGTTGGCGATACAGACCGACACACTCTTCGAGATCCGTCCGGGAGCCGGTCGTGTCGTAGCCCGCCAGCAGAAGGTCGGCCAGGAAGGTGCGGGTCCGCACGACGCCCTCGCCCGTCGCCGACCGATCCGCCTCCCGGACGGCCGCCACAGCACGCCGGTGATCGGCCGCCGCCCCCGTCTGCCGGAAGCGGGCGGCGAGCTGCCGCGCCAGCCAGCCGGGCGTCTCGTCCTCCGGAGGCATGACCGCTTCCTCGCCGTCGGCCTCGGCGGTTGCGTCGACCATCCCGTGGACACGTCCCATCCGCCGCTCGGCGTCCGGTGCGGAAGGGTCCACACTCGCGGCGAACGCCGCCTCCGCCCTCGACCGCGCGGCCAGAACCCCGTCGATGTGACCACGGCCATCGGTGCCGGTCCGTGCGGCCGCCTGGAACGCCGAGTCGGCGGAGCGCCAGTCGTCCTCGGACAGGTCCTGCGCCGCCCGTTCGAACAACGCCTTCGCCAGGGAGGCCTGGAGGGCCGCCGTCTCCTCCGGCTCCTCGGCCGGATCGGCGGCCAGCCCGGACCGCAGCATCGCCACCGACCGGTCCAGGTCGGCGCGGTCCCGGAACCGGTCGTACCGGTGGTGGAGCATGTCGCCCAGGATCAGATACAGCGAGGCGATGGGCCGGGCTCGCGCCACGAGTCTGGTGTACGTGTCCACCGCCAGGTCGGCGTGCTCACGCAGGCCCGACCGGTTGAACCGCTTCATGTGCAGCGTGCCGAGCGCGGACAGCAGGGCCTGGGTGAGGGCGTCGTCGTCGGGTGGCAGCGGCAGCTCCAGGAGAGGTTCGACGACCGCGTCCAGCTCCGCCGACGTCACCTCGCCCGGCCGGCCGTTCCACGCGTGGATCACCAGGGCGACCTGGGCCAACAGCCCTTCCTGCTCGTCGGCCAGGTGCAGCCGCTCGCACACACGGACACCGTGCACCAGCAGGGGAACGAGCCCGGCCAGCTCCGTACGGCCCAGCCGGGTGTCGCGGAGCAGCGTGCCCGAGTGCCGGAGCCAGGCCAGGACGGCGGGAGAGACCCCGTCCCGCAGCAGGCCGTCCGTCGAGGCGACGGTCTCCCTGCTCAGGTCCACGGCCGCGACGAAGTCCTCCGGGTGGCCGGTCCGCTCGAACGTCCCGCTCAGCACGGCGTCCAGAAGCACCAGCAGCCTGCGCCGCTCGGCGGCGGACGGAGTCCTGTCGAGGGCACCACGCAGTGCCGCGGAGGTGGCGTGCAGCTGGTCGGCGCCACCGGGGCGGGCCAGAAGGGCGTCGGCGAACGCGTGGACCACCGAGGGATCCGGCTGCCTGCCGTCCAAGGGCTGTAACCTGCCCGCGAGTTCGGTGATCCTGGCGTACAGGCTGGTGCCGTTCCCCGTCATGGCGGCATTGTCCTACGACGCCCGACTTCCTCTCAGGTTTTCCCGGACCCAGAACACTCTCGTTCACGCAACGCGCACACAAGGGGCCGAAAACGACACAGCGCCCGAGCCGACCGAAGCCGACCCGAGCGCTGCCCAGCAGGTCAGAGGGGACACCCCCCGCCCACCACCGGTAGGCCCACTTGCTCGCCCGACGCGCCACCGCGCTGCACGGCGTCGTCACCGCCGGCGGCCACTACCTCCTGGTCGTCCAAGGCAACCAGGAGAAGCAGCGCAAACAGCTGCGGCTACCGCCCTGGCGTCAGACCCCGCTGAGCAGTTGACGCGTAAATAGCTGAATCACCAAATGACTCTGCATTTGCGCATCATCAAGAGCCTATTAAAATGGGCCATATGAGTGAGACAGCAACGAAATTCTATGTAGCGAAGAAAGGCGACAACCTGAACAAGATTGCCGCCCTGTACGGTCTGACGCTGAACCAAGTCCTGAAGTGGAATCCGGAGATCACCGATCCGAACGTGATTCAGATAGGGCAGCGGATCCGCGTCTCCGCACCGGAGTCCTCCGGCGAGTACCAGCCCTTCCCGGGTGCCGACTTCTTCGTGCCGGACACGGCCAGCCCGATCATCGAGGCCATGGGCAGCCGCCTCATCGAGGAGCATTGCTCGGCCTACCCCGGCGGGCCCGACTATCAGTGGAGCGACGCCGACCGGGCCTCCTACGTCAAGTGGCAGCAAAAGCTGGGATTCTCGGGCAAGGACGCGGACGGCATTCCGGGCAGGAATTCCTGGGACAGGCTCCACGTACCCGCCGTTCTGACCGAGTGATCATCCTTCGGCCTCCTCGTCGGCTGAGCGGGACCTTGCTGGTCCGGCACGGGGCGCAGGGCCTGCTGCGGGGACGACGGTCGTGCGGCCGGCGGCGGCCGGCGGATCCAGGGGACCACGCACCGACTCCAGGACCCTTTGGCCCTGCCGGTCGACCCATTTGGTGAAGAGTTCCTGGGAGTATCCGAAGATGACGGCCCAGGCAATGATCTGGGCCGAGGAATCCAGCGCGGTGAGCCCGGGCACGAAGCCGCCCCGCATGAGGAGAAGGCCGAGCACGGCTGTGAGGGCACCCGCGGGGATCTTCAAGGCCGCGAGGGCGACCGGCACCGGATAGCTGGTCGACGTCCCTCTGATCTTCCGCAGCGCTGACGCGGCCGCGACTCCGGCGGCGACCAGGCCGACGATTTCCACGACGAGGTAGTCACCCCATGACGTGACGGTGGCGAAGTTCTGGTCGAGTTCGGAGGACTCGAGAGAGCCCTGACTGCCCGTGGGACAGACGATCACATAAGGAACCTTCGAATTCGTGGCGGGCTCGGCACTCTGCCGTGAGGGGTTGAAGCACAACGGAACGGAGTCCGGGAAGAAAGCGGTCAGTACTGCCACCCCTGCCGCCAGGACGAACAGAAAGGCGGCCACCCCACAGACGATGCGCACGAAACTGCCCGCACGGAGCTTCTCACGCAAGGTCAGGCTGTACGCGACATCCACGGCTTCGAGGACGACGACCAGATCCGTCTCGTCGACAGATCGTCGGCGGGCGTACTTCTCCATCACGATTTCGGTGGCAACCCTGCGTGGGTCGTCGCGGGCCAGGTGTTCTCTGACCACGGCGAGGAGTCCCGGAAGATAGGGAGCCACCTCGTCGGGGGACGAGAGGAACGACTTCAACCAGAGCAGGCGTGCGGTGTTCAGGTGAACCTGTGCCGCGGTGACATGAGACCCGAGCGGTGCCCGGCGATGCTCGTCGAAGGTCAGGGTCTTCTCCGCGCAGTTGATCTCCTCGTCGGCCGCACCCAGAATCGCCTGGCCGTCCGGCCTGCCGGAAGCCTGCACCACGTGCCTACGCTCGCTGACCAGGGCCCGGAGTTTGCAGACCGTGGCACGGGCGTCCTCACCGAGTTCCCAGGAGCGCCGCTCGCGGTACCACTCCGGGTATCGCCCCGGCACCCTTCCGCGAATCCACCGACCAAGGCCCATGGGCCCATGGTCCGCATCCAGCCACGTGCCGGCGGCGATTGCCCCGAACGCGGGTGCGTCGCCCTCAACACGCCGCCGGCTTTCCCACCTTCCGCCTCGGCATCCTCGTACGCGCCCACGAAGGCCATGAGACCTGATGGATGGCGACTGGTATCCACGTGGCTCCAACGACATGCGCCGCCTCTGGGAGAGCCTCACGGCACACGCGGACCGGCTCCGGGAACTTGGCGATCGTCTCGACGGTCTCACCAACGACCTCGGCGCCGCACAGGGGGCGCGCCTGAGGCGGCGGACCCTGAGTCGGAGCGTGATGGCTGAACAAGCCACGCTGCTTGTCGGGACACCCGCTCACGCAGACGGCCTCCTCACACGGCGTAGCCTCGGCCAAGAGGCTGGCCGAGGCTACGAAACCGCTGGTCAGAACCGCCGAGCGGGTCTGACCTCGGTAGGCCGTGTGGGACTCGAACCCACAACCAATGGATTAAAAGTCCTGGCCAAAGCTTGCCTGATGGTTCCGGACGGTGCTTCGGGCTCCGGAACCACCAGGTCAGAACACATTCACAGCGAGGGCCGTGCTGCCTCGTGGCGGCTCGTGCCGCACCGTCCGCTCACGCATCGCTCACGCATCGCTCACGCAGAAAAGGCTGCTGACGGCTGGTCTTCGGGCAGGTGAACGGGCAGCAGCACTGCAGCCGTCCTACTGCGGACGGCTCTCCTCGCGCGGGCGAGAAGCACCCCGTTTGATGTCATACAGGCCGGAGACTCGTAATTATCCAGATTGCTGCGCAGATATCCACCGGGCGAAACCAAGGCCAACCGGCGGGCAGTCGAGAAACGAGAGGAGCCAGTGCCATGACGACTCCTGATCCTGAGCCGGGCCGAACACCGGGACTCGAACCAGGCGGCGGGGTGTCGCCCGGCGACACTCCACCCGCGGAGGGGAGCACCTCCGGCATCTCTCATCCGGAGCCGCCCGAGCTGCGAAAAGGATGGGGGCCTATGCCGCTCGTCCTGATCATGGCGGTGGTGCTGCTGGTAGTGATCGGCCTCATCGCGATGGTGGTGGCGCTGATCGGCTAGCGCGCGGACTACGCGGCGGCTTGAGGACGTGACGTATCCACTGTGCGTGATCACTGGTACTCGCCGGTTGGGCAGGGCGTCCTTCGCGGCCCGTCGGCAGCTGGTCAATGCCAGGGCGAAAGCGACAGCCTCTCGGGCGCCGAGCTCAGGGCAGGTCCGCGCTGTCGAGGGTGAGCAGTTCAATGAGCTGGGATCGGTGGAGGCCCGCGACGTTGCGAGCTGTGGTGCGGAGCCGCGCTGCCCCGCTCGTGACACACCAGCGTAGGCAGCCGGGCCGAAGAGGAAATGAGCCGCATCACAGGAGGCCGGCCCTGGTGCCCGCCCGGCAACACGGGCGGGCGCCACCCGGCGCGGAACCGGTCCCTGCGAGGGTCAGGACTTGCCGCGGCCGCTGATCAGGTCGCGAGCCCGGTCCACCAGGCCGGCGCCCGGCGCGAGGAGCTTGTTGGCCGGAGGAGTGTTCGGCGCGGAGGGGTGCGGGCGGGTGGGGGCCATGGACTTGGCCCGGCGGATCTTGTCCCCGAGGTCGTTGAGAGCCTCGGGAGAGCAGGACCGGCGCAGCATCGGGAAGAGGTTGTCCTCCTCGTCCTGGACGTGCGCGGAGACCTCGTCCATGAGCTCCTGCAGCAGCGGGCTCATCTTCGGGTCGTCGGCGTCGGTCTTCTCCAGCTGCTTGAGGAGCTTCTCGACCCGGCTGTGGTCCGCGATCTCCTTGTCCGCGATGCGGTCTCCGCCGTCGATGTGCTTGCGTACCGCCGGGTACAGGTACTCCTCCTCGGCAATCGAGTGCCGTACGAGTTCGATGGTGACCTCGTCCACGACGTCACGGAGTTCCTGTCCGCCGCCCGGCATCCCCTGGATCCGGGCGAACATCTCCTCGACCTCCCGGTGGTCGGTCGTCAGTTCAGCGATCGCGTCTCCGCCGTGCCCCATTGTCTGTCCGCCTTTCGCTGGCCATTTCTGGGCCGGGTCGGTCCCGCCCAGCTGACAGTGGTTCCCCATCCGGATAGGCACGGCGCCGCACCGGGCGATGTCCACCCGGTCGGGCGTGTCCGTCGTTCCGTAAGGGGCGGACGAACCGGCACGTGGCAGCGCGTATGGCGGGATGACAGAGCGCCGTGCGTATGGCGGGGTGGCAGAGCGCTGCCGACGTGAGCGATGCGGCGGTCAGTCCTCGCCCCTTACGACGTTCCGGTCGTCCCCCTGCCGCAGTTGCCCCGAGTTGTTGTCGAGCGTCGCGGGCAGGCAGGTCCGTTATGCCTTGCCCCCGCGCAGGCGACGCGCCCTCGCCCAACCGGTCTCGGCTCGGCCTACGACGACCGGAGTACTGGCTCCAGCAGTCACAGCTGCTCATCTTCCTTCTGGCTCGGGCCTGTTGCGGTCCGGTTCGTCCGTCCTGCCCCCGTTGTTCTTCTCATCCCGAGTGTCCAACGGGCCCAGCGTGAAACCTGGTTCGTGGCGGTTAGCTCGACGAGCGAAGCGCCCTGGCGGGGTGGGGCGTTGCGGCAGTCGGGGCGATCCCCAGCACGGTGCGAGTCACACCTGCGGTGTGCACGGCGACGTGATCGAGTACGGCTACTGACTCGTCGCAGGACCTGCCGGGCGCGCAGACGGCTCACGGACCGCGACCACGGTGATTTCCGCGCATGCTTTCGCGGCCCCGGACGATCAAGGAGCGGGCCTGACGACCAAGCCCTCAGAGCAGCGAGCGCTCGTCTGCCCCCGGCCACGCGGCCCTCTCGTTCTCCCCCGGCGCCAGCCCCTCGGCCACCGCGGACAGGACCTCCTGCGCCTTCGCGGCGGCGTCCTGAGGGGCGGCGCGGGTGTCACGCAGGTACACGGGGAGGGGCCGGATCACCGCGTTGACCGTGATGCCGAACACGCGCCGAAAATCGCCTCTTCGACGCGCGCGCCCGCGGTGGCGAGGGAGACCTGGCCGCTGGTGAGAACGAACAGCACGCCGGTGGGGGCGCAGATGCACTGGCACTTGTCCACAACACGTGGAGTCGTGCGTACCGGACCACACCGAAAAGGTTGCCGACCGGCTCCCGTGGTGCCTCGCGTCCTTCGGGGTACTCGGCCGGTCCGGACGACAAGGCCGGCGGGCCGAGCGCCCGCTTCGACACAACGGAACGGAGTGATGCGACGATGGCCAGTGCCACGGAGACCGGACACGTCACCGGAACCCCCGACAAGGACTACAACCTCCTCTGGTACGTCGAGAGCTGCCTGGAGAACGCCCTGCGGCTGGACACCTACATCAAGGACGCCGAGCGGGCGAAGGACGAGCAACTGGTCGAGCTGTTCAGCAAGGCGCAGGCTGACAGCCGTAAGGGCGCAGACCTGGGCAAGGAACTGCTGCGCAGCCGCTTGACCGGCTGATTCCAGGTGCGGGCGGGACTCCGCTCACGCGGCTCAACCGCCGACCGCCCTGCGGCAAGGCCCCCGAAGCCAGGGTCCCTGGGGCACCCAGGGGCCCGGGGCCCGTTCGCACTTCATTCGGACTGCCGATCCGGGTCGGGCATAGCCCAATAGCTCTACGTCCGCCCGGCGCCACAGCGCGGCTGCCCTCCACGACACCGTCAACCCCTCAGCATGTCCGGACAGCCCCGACCGCAGCGAGTGGAGGTCCTTTGTCGCGCCGGAGGAGTACGTACAGCCTGATGGCACTCGCCTGTGCTGTCTGCCTGAGCTCCTGCAGCACGCTCGGTGAGCGAGAGGCTGCCGCGTCCCGAGCCGCCGTGCGCTTCGAGGAGAGCGTCCGGCGCGCCGACGGGGCGCGCGCCTGTGCGGCGCTGGCCCCCCAGACACGACAGGAGCTTCAGCAGTCGGCGAAGACGTCCTGCCCCAAGGCTCTCTCCGAAGAGCAGCTGTCCCCCGCGGGGGCGGTGCGCACGGTCCAGGTCTACGGGCGGCAGGCACGGGTGGTCCTCGCCGCCGACACGCTGTTCCTGTCGGTCTTCCCGTCCGGCTGGAAGATCACCGCGGCAGGCTGTGAGCCGCGGCCCCACCAGCCGTACCAGTGCCAGATCAAAGGAGGGTGACCGGAGAATGCGAGCCCTGTTCACGTTGCTGCTGCTCACGGTCGGCACTGGACTCTCCTACTTCACCGCCGTGGGGCTGATGCACCGGTGAAGCGCCTGACACGGTTCGTGACCCACAACAGCCTGACCCTGGCCTTCGGCACCGGCTTTCTGCTCACCCTCGCGGGCCAGGCCGTGTCCGGCCACGCCGACTTCAACAACCAGCTGGTCACCGACGGGCTGCAGCCGATCGGCTTCCTCCCCTACCTGGCGACCTCCGACTTCGCGGTGGACGTCACCGAGAACTGGCAGTCGGAGTACCTGCAGTTCTTCCTCTACATCTTCGGCACCGTCTGGCTGCTCCAGCGCGGCTCGCCCGAGTCCAAGGAGCTGGACCAGGCCGGCGTGCAGAGCGACCGGGAACAGAAGGTCGGCGAGCATGCAGGCCCCTCCTCGCCCCGTTGGGCGGCCGGCACGGGATGGCGGCAGACGGTGTACTCACGCTCCCTGGGCCTCGTCATGGGCGCGATCTTCATCTGGTCATGGCTCGCCCAGTCCATCACCGGCGCGGCCGCCTACAACGAGCAGCACCTGCGCCAGCTCCAGGCGCCGGTCTCCTGGCCGCAGTACCTCGGCTCGGCCGACTTCTGGAACCGCACCCTGCAGAACTGGCAGTCCGAACTCCTCGCCGTCGCCTCGATGGCCATCCTCTCCGTCTACCTGCGCCAACGCGGATCCCCTGAATCCAAGCCCGTCGGCGCGGCCCACACCGCCACGGGAGTCGAGGGCTGAGGCCCACCGGTCACGCCGTGGCGTCCTCCATGTTCGCCTGCACCTTGAGGACCCGGTCGGCCCCGGTGAGCTCCAGCAAGCGCCGCAGTTGGGTCGGCGGCGCGACTATGCGCAGGTCGGTCGTGTGGTGGATGCCGAGCAGGAGATTCAGGAAGGCCGAATCCGCGAAGGTGACGCCACCGGTGTCGACCACCACCCTGGGGTGCTTCTCGGCAGCTGGCTGCAGCGCTTCCGCGAGCGGCGCGATCGAGGCCGGGTCGTAGGCGCCGTGGGCCACGAACACCTGGACCCCGTGCGACTCGTACTGGACTACCGCAGGCGGCCCCGGGCGGGAATGGTCGGCCTGGCTGGAACGATCGTCGTCACTCCCGGTTGGATGGCTCATGCCCCCAGTGTCCCCCCGCGGCCTTGGCGTCACCCCAGGGTCAGCAGAACGATCGCGAGGGCCGCACTCACCAGGCCGGTCACCTGTGCCCGGGTGAGCCTCTCGCGTAGTACCGCGACGCCGAGAACGGTGGGGATCGCCGGGTACAGGGACGCCAGCACGACGGCGACGGCCAGCATCTGCAGCTGGGCGGCCCGCATGTAAAGGATGAGCGCGAAGGCCGCGCCCGCTCCGATCACCACCGCTTCGGCCAGGAGGCCCGGTGGCCGCCGAAAGCGGGAAACATGCCGTAGGGCGCCCGGCAGCAGGAGGAGAACGGCGGCCAGACGGCCGGCGGCCACGGGCCACAGGCCGCTCGCCGGGCCCGCCTGGGCGAGCCCGATGTACTGCACGGCGATCCCCGAGCTGGCGAGCAGGCCGTCCGCCAGGGCCCTCCGGTCCCCGCCCGGACCGATGCCGCCGGAGACGAGCCACAGGGCGGGCACGGTGGCGCAGATACCCAGCCAGGCCGCCGGGGTGGGCCGGTCGCCCAGGAAGAACACCCCGCACAGTACGGACAGGGCGACTCCGGTGACGGCGCTGACCGGCACCACGACACTCATGGCTCCCCGCGTCAGGCCCCGGTTGAGGCAGTACATGGCGGTCCCACTGCCCGCCCCCGACAGCGCTCCCCAGCAGACGTCCGGAGAGCGGACCGCCGCTGCGGGCAGCAGGACCGCGGCCGCCAGCGCCAGCAGCAGCCCGCCGATCTGCCCGAGGAAGGTGACCACCGTGAAGTGCGCCCGGCGTGACAGCAGCCCGCCGGCGAAGTCGACGACGCCGTAACAGACGGCCGAGGCCAGCGAGAGCAGAGCACCCATCAACCCCCAGTGCCCGGCACGGGCGCTTCGACCCGCCTCGGTACCGACCCGTCGGCGCCGCTCCCCGAGGCTTCACGTCGCAAGTGCACTTGTTCACGCAAGTAAAGAACCGATGCCGGCCGCGTCCTTGATGACGGTGACGGAGGAGGGCGTGGTGGGCAGCGTGCGGGACCACTTCACTTTCACCGTGCCGATCTTCGGCAGGTTCAGGCGCCCTTTGTCGGTGATGGACCAGCGGGCGTTGGCGGTGAACCGGATCGCCTGACGGCTCTCCTTGCGGGACTTGAAACGGGGAGCACCGTCTTGGGCCCCTTGCGATCGCCGTTGAGGGAGGCGAAGAAGGTGCGGTACGCAGTCTCGACGTCCCGCAGGGACTGCTGGAGCACCACCGCGGACACCTCGCCCAGCCAGGACCGCTCCACCGTCTGCTTCGCCTCGGTAATCAGCCTCTTGGACAGCTGACCGGCCGTCGGGAACGGCTGCGGGCGGCCCGGACCCGCAGGACTGGCAGCTGCTGCCCAAGGAGCATCCGCTGCCCGCCGCGTACCTCGCGGGGCTCGCCGCGATCATCGCGGGTGGTGTCGCCCTGCCGTACGCCGAGGAACTCCGGCGCTGCCTGCGGACCGCGACCGCGTCGCGCGAAGTCCCGGCTCTCGGCTGATCGAGCGCCGCGGCCTGCCCGCGCGGGCAGTCAGGCCCTGTCACAGTTGTCGGCGGATCCCCGGCTCTTTGAGCACGCGGCGGCCGTTGTCCGTCACCGCCACGGCGTCGACATCCTGCTCGCGCATCAGCCGGAACGCGCTCAGTGAAGGCTGGAGCTCCCCAGTCACGAGGACACTCGCACGCAGGCGCGGGGCGCGCTTCCGCATGCGATTGTTCCCGAGGTGATCGGGTTGCCGCTCGTGTCCCGCACCGGCTCCCAGGGACCTGCCCCTGTCCCTTCGTTCGTCCCCGAACGGGCGCCTGCCGGGTACCGCGGGTGCCGGACCGCGCAACAGGCATGCGGTCAGTCGTCGTGGGAACTCCGCAACCATGGGTCTCAACCATGATGAAGCACCCCTCCTGGACGCCCTCGCCCGCTACCACGAGGCCGACGAGCTGGGGTTCTCCCCGCCGGGGCACAAACAGGCACGCGGCGCGGACCCCCGGGCCCGAGCGGTCCTCGGCGACGCCGTGTACCTCGGTGACGTGCTGGCCAACGGCGGCATGGACGACCGGCTGTCCCGGAGCCGGGTACTGGAGCGGGCCGAGGAGCTGATGGCCGACGCGGTGCACGCGGAACACACGTTCTTCTCGACCTGCGGCAGCTCCCTGTCGGTCAAGGCCGCCATGTTGAGCGTGACCTGCCACGGCCGGGGCCTGATCGTGGGCCGGGACGCCCACAAGTCGGTGATCGCCGGGCTCATCCTGTCCGGCGTGGAGCCGATCTGGGTCGAACCCCGGTGGGACCCGGAACGCCACCTCGCGCACCCCCCGTCGGCCGCCGCCTACGAGAAGGCGTTCGCGGAGCATCCCGAGGCGGACGGCGCCCTCGTCACCAGCCCCACCCCGTACGGCACCGCCGCCGAGCTGCGCGGCATCGCCGAGATCTGTCACCGCCGGGGCAAACCGCTGATCGTCGACGAGGCATGGGGCGCGCATCTGCCCTTCCACGACGAGTTGCCCACCTGGGCGATGGATGCGGGCGCCGACGTCTGCGTCACCAGCATCCACAAGATGGGCAGCGGCCTGGAACAGGGCTCGGTCTTCCACCTCCAGGGCGACCTCATCGACCCCGCCGAACTCTTCTCCCGCGCCGACCTGCTCGGCACCACCAGTCCCAACGTCCTGCTCTACGCGGGAATCGACGCCTGGCGCCGGCAGATGGCCCAGCACGGCCACGACCTCCTCGACCACGCCCTGCGGCTGACCGAGCGCACCCGGGCCGCGATCGAGGACATCGACGGCTTCCACGTCAACGACGCCGGCGACTTCTGCGGGCCGGACCGCGCCACCGAGTTCGACCCCCTCCCGGTCGTCATGGACATCGAGGCGCTGGCGACCACCGGCTACCGGGCCGCCGACTGGCTGCGCGAACACCACCACCTCGACATGCACCTCTTCGACCACCGGCGGATCAGCGCCCAGCTCACCCACGCCGACGACGAGCAGACGGCCGAGCGGCTGCTCACCGCCCTGCGCGACCTCGCCGACCACGCCGACGAGTTGCGGGACGCGCCGCGCGTCGCCGTGCCCTCCCCGGCCGAGCTGCGGATGGAACAGGCCCGGCTGCCCCGCGACGCCTACTTCGAGCCCCACGAGGACATCCCCACGCACCGCGCGGCAGGCCGGATCGCCGGCGAGATGATCACGCCGTACCCGCCCGGCATCCCCGCCGTACTCCCCGGCGAACGCCTCACCGACCCCGTCCTGCGCTACCTGACCAGCGGTGTGACGGCAGGCATGAACCTGCCCGACGCGGCCGACACACAGCTGGACACGATCCGGGTGGTCGCACAGGAGTGACCTCCGGGATGGTCGGCGTCCCAGAGAGACTTACCGGCCCAGATGCAGTCCATGACCAGCCGGGTAAAGACTCACAGCCGTTGTCAAGCGCCGTTGGCGGAGCCCGGCAGCCGATACCCGGTGGCGTCCAGAACAACCCATCGCGGCCAGGAGTCGATCCGTCGCATCCGTCACGACGAGTCCGCGAAGTCCGTCGGTACGAACGTTCGGAGGGGACCTCGAAAAGCTGGCTCGGCTGCGCTCCATGGTCACCCGATCGGAGCTCGAAGAAGCGGCTGGTCACATCAAAGGTGAGCCCGGCCCCGCACAGCCGGTCGGGCTCACCGGCGGAGGTCCGGGGCCCTTGACCGATACCTCGCGCCCGCGTTCCCCGTCGGCGAGGATCGCATAGCCGCGCAGCACCCCCGGCGGGCAGACACCGTCGCCCGTCTTCGCCTGCTTGCCCGACCTTTCCATGTCACCCACGGTTTCCCGGCGGGGGCAGCGAGAAGACGATCCACACGGCCCCTGCTTCTTGTGCGGGCGGATTCCGCTTGACGCACCGGCTCACAGGCTGGTGAGCAACTGCGGTGACAGCGTTTTGATCATGGTGTTGGTCCAGCGCAGCTGGCGCAGAGTCTGGGGGTGGCAGGCGGCGGCGAGGTCGAGCAGGTCGGTGTCCTTGGCGGCTTGTGCGGCCTGCGCGAGCATCTCCCAGCTCAGGGAGTTCTCGGTGGCGGCGAGGTGCAGGTCGCGGAGGTCGCGTAGCAGGAGCAGGCCGGGGGCGTGCTGTCGGCCGAGGGCACGGCTGACGGTCTCCCGCATCGTTGCCAGCGGACTCGGCTCCGGGTGGTCCGCGGGGCCGTACAGGTCCAGGCCCAGCGGTTCGGCGGCCCGGGCGATGCGCTCGGCGTGGTCATGCGACCAGCGGGCGACGTCCCTGGCGACGTGGTGGAACTCGTGCTCGATGCTGTGCCGGTCAGCAGCGGCGAGCAGATCCCTCTCCAGCTGTCGCTCGCCGTCGTGCAGGGCGCGCAGGACAAGGGTGGTGCCGTTCATGATGCGCTCTCGCTCTGCTTGGCGACGGCTGCCGGTCCGCCCACGGTCGGCGGAATCCCGCTTGGCTCGGCTGGGGCCGACGCGGTGGTGGTCGGCGCCGGGCTGCAGGCCCTGTCGCCGCGTTCGACGAGGGTCAGACGGGCGGCGGCGGTCTTGAACAACGGCTGCTTGGAGACCGGATCCCAGTCGGTGATCGTCGTCTCGTTCGCGGCCCGGCCGTCGTCGGCGCCGGGGCGGTGGCCTTCGGGGGTGTCCCAGTAGCCGTAGTGGAAGGGCAGGAACACCATGCCGTCGCGAATGCCGGTGATCCGCAGCCGGCCCCGCACCGAGCCGCGCGGGCTGGTGACCTCCACCAGGTCCCCCTCGGTCACGTCGTGCCGCAGCGCCTCGTCGGCGGAGACCTCCACCCACACCTCCGGGGCGGCCGAGTTCAGTTGCGGGGTGCGGCCGGTCTTGGTGCGGGTGTGGAAGTGGTAGAGGGTCCGGCCGGTGGTCAGCTGGAGGGGGTAGGTCTCGTCGGTCCTCTCGTGGGGCGGGACGTACTCGGCCCCCTTCAGTACTGCCTTGCCGTCGGGGTTGAGGGCGCGGTACTCGGTCTCGGAGACGGATGCACCGGTCACCAGGTCCCTGCCGTAGGTCTCGCAGTCGTCGGGGGCCGCCCAGGAGATGCCGTCGGTATAGAGGCGTTCGGTGCCGTCCGGGGTGTCCTCGGCGCAGGGCCACTGGATGCCGCCGGCGTCGCGCAGCCGGTCGTACGTGATCCCGGTGTAGTCGCAGGGTCTGCCGCGGCTGCACTTCTTCCACGCCTCGAACGCCGATTCGGCGTCGTGCCAGCCGACCAGCGGGCGGCCGTCCTTGTCGCGGAAGTCCATCCGGTGGGCGTAGTCGAGGAGGATGTCCAGATCCGGGCGGGCCTCGCCTGGCGGGTCCACGGCCTTCTCGCAGAGGTGGACAGTGCGGTCGGCGTTGGTGAGCGTGCCGGTCTTCTCCGCCCAGGTCGCCGCGGGCAGGACCACGTCCGCGAGCTGGGCGGTCTCGGTGAGGTACAGGTCCTGTACGACGGTGAAGAGCCGTTCCTGGCCGAGGATCTGCCGGATGCGGTGGAGTTCGGGGAGGGAGACCAGCGGGTTGGTGCCGGTGATCCACAGCATGTGGATGGAGCCCTGTTCGGCGTAGCGGAAGATCTGCATCGCGGGGGTGGGCGGGGCGTAGTGCGGGATGCGGGAGGGGTCGACGTTCCAGATCGCCGCGAGGTCCTCGACGTGTGCCTCGTTCTCCCAGTTGCGGAAGCCCGGCAGGTCGCCGTTGGCGCCGCACTCGCGGGTGTTCTCGGCGCTGGGCTGGCCGTTCATCTGGAGGACCCCGCAGCCGGGCAGGCCGAGCATGCCGCGGATCAGCTGGAGGTTGTTGACCTGACAGGCGGCGGCGGTGGCCTGGTGGGACTGGTACACGCCCTGGAGGACGGTGGACAGCAGCCGCTCGGCGCCACCGAGGACCTCGGCGGCATCGGTGATCTTCCCGGCCGGTACGTCGCAGATGCGCGCGGCCCAGGAGGGTGTGCAGTCGGCGACGCCCTCGGTGAGTTCCTCGAAGCCCACGGTGTGCGCGTCGACGAAGTCGTGGTCGACGCGGTCGGTGCGGATGATCTCGTGCAGGAGGGCGTTGAGCAGGGCCACGTTCGTACCGGCGCGTGGCGCGAGGTGGACGGCCGCGCGGCGGGCGACCAGGGTGGGCCGCGGGTCGACGCACACGAGACGGGGCGGATCGGGTCCTTCCAGGCGGTCCAGGACCCGCATCCACAGCACGGGCTGCGTCTCGGCCATGTTGTGCCCGAACAGGGCGATGACGTCGGCGTGGCCGACGTCCGTGTAGGAGGCGGGCTGGCCGTCGCAGCCGAAGGTCTCCTTCAGTGCCTCGGCGGCGGTGGCGGTGCACAGGCGGGTGTTGCCGTCGAGGTGGTTGGTGCCGATCCCGGCGCGGGCGATCACCGCCAGGGTGTAGTACTCCTCCAAGAGCAGCTGGCCTGTGGTGTAGAAGCCGAGGGAGCCGGGGCCGCTCTCACCCAGTAGCTCCCGGCTCCGGGCGACGATCCGGCCCATGGCCGTGTCCCAACCGCAGGGCACCAGACGCCCGCCTTGTCGGATCAGCGGAGTGGTCAGCCGGTCCTCGGCATGGTTGGCCTGCCAGCCGAACAGGTCCTTCGGCCCGAGCCGGCCCCGGTTCACCCGGTCGCCGGGCCGCCCGCGCACCCCGACGATCCGGCCGCGGGTGACGGCGACGTCCATCGCGTCACCGTTGGAGTGCAGCAGCGACGCGGCGGGGACCCAGCGCTCGACGGCGTCGGCCGTGACGCCGGGTTCGAGATATGAGTCGACGCGCACCGGCCAGGCTCCGCCGCGTCCGTAAGGGGTGCGGTCGCCCCAGGGCTGCGCGATCCGGTCCACCTCGGGCCGCATCCGCCTCACCCCCTCAACGACCGAGAGCGTTCTGCAACTGCTGCTTGGTCATCGAGGAACGGCCGTCGATGTTGCGCTTCTTGGCCTCCTCGTACAGCTGGTCCTTGGTCGGTCCCTGCGCGCCGCTGTGCGAGCGCTGCCCGCCGCGCTGGGACGCGGACTTGCGGTCACCGGTCGAGGACTTGCTCGCGGTCTTCGACTCGCCCGACCTCGCACGCTCCTTGTTGACCGTCCGCGAGGCGATCTCCTTGGCCCGCCCGGCGGACTCGCCCCGGTCCTGGGCGCTCTTCTTGATGTGCTCGTACTGTCGTTCCCGCTTGGAACTCGATCCGGCAGGCATCTCGTTTCCTCCTCGTTCCTTCTCTCGGATGGTCACGCGGCCCCGGCGGCTCAGGGGTGATCGAACTGCTGGTCCGGCGACACTCCGCCGCCTTCTCCGCCGCCCTTGTTCCCCTTGTCCGTGCCAGGGCGTGGCCCTCGCCCGTCTCCTCGATCTGGCGGGCCTTGAGCTCCCCGCTGTCCTGCGGTGTTACGCCACGCCCCCCTTACGGCTGCGCCGCTGCTGGGGCCGCTGAGGGTTGGACATGTTTGATCCTTTCCCTCTTCTCTTGGGATGAGGTCGACATTTCGAGTTCCCTGAAGTTGTCGTCCAACCCGTCGGCTTCCCGCTCGGCGTCAACCGGTGAGCAGGACATCCCGGACCGCCCTGACGCGCAGCTCCTCCAGCGTGCCCATCTGCCGCTCGGCCCGTTCGATCAGTCCGTCGAGTTCCTGCTCGTCGATGCGGCCGTCCGCCTCGGCCAGGGCGCGCAGCGTGCGCCAGCCGAGTTCCTTGCCCTTCACCCCCAGCCGGAGGAACTCCAGCTCGATCACCAGAGTGAGCGGTGAACGCCCGTAGAGGCGCCCGTTGCTCTTGAGTCGCCCCAGCCGCTCGGCCACGCCGGACGCCGCGACCTTGTAACGGCGCTTGGGCACGCCCAGGCTCCCCATGATGCGCAGCAGGCTCGCACGGTCCTCGGCGATCTCGCCCGCGAGGCGCCGCAACGGTTCCGCGAACGGCGGGTCGCGATGCGACCGGGCCGCGAACCCGGAGCGAGCGGCTCCGACCGTGGCACCTGCCAGATGGTCGTTGAGGTAGATCCCGAGCAGGTTCGTACGGACCCCACGGTTCTGGGTCCCCGGGCGGGTGCCCGGCATCGGTGTCGTCATGGCTCGTGCCCTCGCTCTCTCCGCCGCATGCGGCGGCGTTGCACGAGTACCCGGGCCGGGCGTGCCTGCCCCCGCCATGCTGGGCATCCTCGCCGGGTGTCTGCCCCGTATCGGTCTTCGGTCAGCTGCCGGGTACCGCGACGCAACCGCGCAACCGGCTCACCCGGCCCGGGGCCAGGCGCCCATTCGGGCACCTGCGCGTGTCACTTCGGCGGAGAGGGAACTCGGCGGCCATGAACGCCCATGAAGGACTCAGGGGGTCGTACTGGATCGAGACCGCGCCGGGTGGTGAGCCCGCTCCTCCGCCGGCCGGGGACATCTCCGTCGAGGTCGCGGTGGTCGGCGGCGGCATGGCGGGGCTCAGCACCGCCTGGGAGCTGTCCCAGCGCGGGCGGGAGGTGGCCGTGCTGGAGGCGGGCCGGATCGCCGGCGGGGTCACCGGCCACACGACGGCCAAGCTGACCGCGCTGCACACCCTGGTCTACGACCATCTGCGCCGCACCCGCGGCCGCGAGGGTGCGCGGCTGTACGCCGAGTCGCAGTCGGCGGCGATCCGCCGGGCCGCCGAGACCGTCGCCGACCTCGGCATCGACTGCGACTGGGAGGAAGCGGCGGCCTGCACCTACGCTGA
>NZ_JBEZKI010000052.1:0-48993 GCF_040651615.1 Streptomyces sp. NPDC048417
CCCTTCGGGCTGCGCCCGAAGAAAGCGGGCGGGCCGCGTTGCGGCCCGTGCCCGTGCGGTGCACGGGCGGATCCCTCCGCTGCGCTCCAGGATCCTGGTGAAGCCGGCCGCTGCGCGTCCGGCGCAGCGCGCGATGCGCGGCCGCTGGGTTGACGGCGTGTCACGTGCGGCTAGTGGGACTTTTTGTAGGGGAGTTGGGGAGTGCTTCGCACTCCTGGGGGCGGGTCCGCTGCGCTCCCCCGCCTGACGGTCCGTCCGGCTTCGCCTCCCGAACCTTGGGGCCCGCTGTCGCGGGCCGGGCTGGTTGTGAGGGTGGGGGTGTCCCTCGTTCGTGTCGGGTTTCAGGATAGCAGGTGCATCAGGTTGATGCACCATGTACCGTTGGCGGAAACACCAGACACCCCCCAACCACCCGGACGGGACGCGAGAAGCGAGGACTCGTTGAATTCGCTGGGCTTCGAAAAGCGCTTTGAGGCGCGGAAGGAAATTCACCGTGAGGTTACCGGAATGACGGTGGGGCAGATTCACGAGCTCTGGGTGGCTGCTGGCGGCCTGGAGAATCGGGAGGATCAGACCCAGCCGTTCAGCACGGAGGACCGGCTGACAGCGGTCCGGCGCAACGAGCTGAAGCGCATCTGGACCCTCATGACCGAGGACGGATGGCCGTCCTACTCCCCTGACGACGACCCGGACATACAGCGCTGGCTACAGGCGCAGCAGGAACGTGAGGCGCGGGCGAGCGGCGTGGTCCCGGACCCGGGGCTGATTCGCTACCGGATCGTGGCGCAGCGGACCGATCCAGAGCACCCGGGTGCTGTCCGGCTGACGAACTACGCCTACGGGCGGTCGGTGGAGGAGGCCCTCGCGAAGGTGCGGAAGGCGCTGGAGAAGCCGGACGGTCTGTACGGGGACCAGGGCATGTACCGCGTGGTGGAGGTGGTGGAGGAGAGCCCGGAGAGCGAGGTGCGGCAGCAGGAGGAAGCCCGCCGGCGGTACCTGACCACCATCCTGGAGAACGCCACCGCCACCGTGCGCGGCCGTGAGCCGGAGGCCCCGGACGCGGACCTGGTCCGCCGCCTGGACGACTTCTTCACCCGCGCCGTCACCTTCCCCAACCCCCATACCCCCGGCGTACACCCGAGGCCCCACCAGGCCACGTTCGGCTGGACCAGCGAACAGCCCTACATCGAGCACGCCAGCGACCCCGGCCGCGCCCTGGCCCTGTTCCTCCTGGCCTACCTGGATCACTACGGCCTGGAGCTGGTGACGGCAGTCCGCACCGGTGACCGGTCCGTTCCGTCGCCGGTGGGCGAGGGCCGGCCTTCAGCCCGCGGAGCAGAGGGGGGCGAGGCGGCGCCGGAGATTGTCGAGCGCGTCATGGACATCTGCGGACAGCACTACGCGGCCGTGACCGGTACCAGCCCCGAGCAGTGGGACCAGGAGTCGTCCCGGGAGGTCGTGAGCATCGCTCTGCGAACCGTGCGCATTGCGGAGCGGAACGCCTACCCGCAGGCGCTGGAAACGTACCTGAACGAGCGCCGGGCGCGGCTGGAGCGGCTGTGGCAGCGCTACGGGCCGGACGGCATGTTCGCGGGCGAGGTCGTGCTGATCGACCTGCCGGGCTGCTTCGTACTGTGCGAGAGGATCGACAGCAGCCCGCTGTGGCTCGAAGGGCTCTGGACGCAGGAGGGCCAGGAGGAGACCGCGCTGGAGCGGTTCCGTGACAGCTGGCTGTACGACACGAGCGACAAGGACGGCGGGCGATGAGCAGGCAATCCGCCGCATCGGCACCCGAGCTCAGCACCGACCCGCGCCAGCGGATGGGCGACTACCAGACGATGGCGGTCAACGCCCGGATGCGGATCTACGCGATCCTCGCGGCCGCCGGACTGGAACCCGACGACGCCGACGAGCTGGTGTGCTCCGTGGAGGCCGGCGCCGTCGCCGGGGGCCACTGCCGGGTCGAGGAGAAGTTCGCCATGGCCCCCGACTCCAAGGGCGAGGCATACGGCGAGGGCTGGGACGGCGGCGTCAGCGCAGCGACCGCCACGCTCGTCTCCACCGCCGACAGCGCGTACCGGCAGCGCGGACGAGCGCTCACGACAAGCGCGGCGATGAAGCTCGGGGAAATCATCCACAACCGCCTCCAGGCAGCAGAAAAGGCCGGACCGGCGGAAACCACGAATTCGGGGGAAGGGGGGCGGAGCAATGTCTAACATCCCGCTCAAGAAACACCAGGTCGACCAGAAGTCGAGTATCCGTAAGTGGGTCGGATTCCCTGCAAGGTCATCCGTGCCCCCGCAGGGTGCCCGTGGCACGATCGTGTCAGCGACCGGCTCCGGAAAAACGATCATGGCCGCTGCGAGTGCCCTGGAGTGCTTCCCCGAGGGCCGCATCCTCGTGACCGTGCCGACCCTGGACCTGCTCGTGCAGACCGCCCAGGCGTGGTACGCGGTCGGCCACCGCTCCCCCATGGTCGCGGTGTGCTCGCTGGAGAACGACCAGGTGCTGAACGAGCTCGGGGTGCGCACCACCACCAACCCGATCCAGCTCGCCCTGTGGGCCGGGCGCGGCCCGGTCATCGTGTTCGCCACGTACGCCTCCCTCGTGGACCGCGACGACTACGAGGCCCTCCAGGAGCAGGAACGCCCCTACGGGCCCTGGCAGAGCAGCGGAGAGGGTGCGGCGCGCAAGAAGACGCGGGGCCCGCTGGAGGCCGCTCTGGCGGGCGGACAGCGCCTCTACGGCCAGCAAATGAGCGGTTTCGACCTCGCCATCATCGATGAAGCCCACGGAACCGCAGGTGATCTTGGTCGTCCGTGGGCGGCGATCCACGACAACGCCCGCATCCCTGCCGACTTCCGGCTGTACCTGACCGCGACCCCGCGCATCCTCGCCTCGCCCCGCCCGCAGAAGGGCGCGGACGGCCAGGAGTTGGAGATCGCGAGCATGAGCGACGACCCGGACGGCACCTACGGCATGTGGCTCGCCGAACTCGGGCTGAGCGAGGCGATCGAGCGGGAGATCCTCGCCCCGTTCGAGATCGACGTGCTGGAGATCCGCGACCCCTCCTCCGTCCTCGGGATGTCGGAGGAGGCGCTGCGGGGCCGGCGCCTGGCCCTGCTGCAGACCGCGCTCCTGGAGCACGCCGCCGCGTTCAACCTGCGGACCACGATGACTTTTCATCAGAAGGTGGAGGAGGCAGAGGCGTTCGCGGAGGCGCTGCCGAAGACCGCTGCCGAGCTGTACCTCACCGACACCGATGACGAGACCATGGTCACGGCCGAGAAGGCGCTGCCCGCGTCGTCGATCGACGCGGAGTTCTACGGCCTGGAGGCCGGCCGCCACGTACCCCCGGACCGGGTGTGGTCGGCATGGCTGTGCGGCGACCACCTGGTGGCCGAACGCCGCGAGGTCATCCGGCAGTTCGCCAACGGCATCGACGCCAACAACCGGCGCGTACACCGGGCGTTCCTCGCCTCCGTACGGGTCCTCGGGGAAGGCGTCGACATCACCGGCGAGCGCGGGGTAGAGGCGATCTGCTTCGCCGACACCCGCGGCTCCCAGGTCGAGATCGTCCAGAACATCGGCCGCGCGCTCCGGCTCAACCGCGACGGCACCACGAAGATCGCACGCATCATCGTGCCCATCTTCCTGGACCCGAACGAGGACCCGAACGACATGGTCGCCTCCGCCTCGTTCCGCCCCCTTGTAGCGATCCTTCAAGGACTCCGCAGTCATGATGAACGACTCGTCGAGCAGCTCGCCTCCCGCGCCCTGACCCGCGGCAAGCAGCAGCGAAAGACGCACGTCCAGCGCGATGAGGACGGCCAGATCGTCGGCGCCGACGGCTCGGGCGACGGCGAGGACCAGGAGCACGACGACACCCAGGCCGCCGCCGAATCCGCCCTGCTCCACTTCTCCACCCCCCGGGACGCCGCCACGATCGCAGCGTTCCTGCGCACCCGCGTCTACCGGCCGGACAGCCTCGTCTGGCTGGAGGGCTACCAGGCCCTGCTCCGCTGGCGCACCGAGAACGAGATCACCGGCCTCTACGCCGTTCCCTACGACACAGAGACCCAGGTCGGGGTAACGAAAGATTTTCCCCTTGGGAGGTGGGTCCACCAGCAGCGGAAGGCGCTGCGGGCCGGGGAGTTGGAGGAACGGCGCAAGGAACTGCTGGACGCCGAAGAGGCCGGCATGGTGTGGGAGCCCGGCGAGGAGGCGTGGGAGAACAAGCTCGCCGCGCTGCGCTCGTTCCACCGGGCCACCGGGCACCTCGCCCCCCGCCAGGACCAGGTGTGGGGCGAGGGCGAGGCAATGGTGCCTGTCGGGCAGCATGCGGCCAATCTCCGCAGGAAGGGCGGCCTCGGGAAGGACCCCGAGCGCGCCGCGGTGCGGGCAGCACAGCTGGCGGCGATCGACCCGGACTGGGACTGCCCGTGGCCGCTCGACTGGCAACGCCACTACCGCATCCTCGCCGACCTGGTCGACGCCGACGGCGTCCTGCCGGCCATCCAGCCGGGTGTCCTGTTCGAGGGCGATGACCTGGGCAGGTGGCTCGCACGGCAACGCGAGGCGAGCACCTGGGCGCAGCTGTCCACCGAACAGCAGGAGCGCCTGTCCCAGCTGGCTGTACAGCCGCTTGAGGCGCCGTCTCCCGCCCCGGCGGCCACCCGGTCGATGAGGGGCACCGCTAAGGCGCAGCAGGCGTTCCAGCGGGGCGTACAGGCCCTCGCGCAATGGGTGGAGCGGGAAGGCCAGCGGCCGGTGCCGCGCGGGGCCAGCGAACAGATCACGGTCGATGGCGAGGCGGAGCCGGTGACCGTGAAACTGGGCGTATGGGTCTCCAACACCCGCGCGAGGCGGGACAAGCTCACCCAGGACCAGGTCGACGCGCTACGGGAGCTGGGCATGGAGTGGGCGTGACGTCTGCCGTCGGCGGGCGTTGATCCATCTGCATACGCCGAGGCCCCGGGCTGTCACGGTCGCGCCCGGGGTCTCGTGCTGTCTGCAGGTTCAGGCCGTGAGTTTCTTGAAGACCGTCTCGAAGCGGTCGAGGGTGTCGTCGTCGACCTGCGCGAAGAAGGCGTCCTTGTCCTGGGTGAGCTGGTGTGCGGGTCCGACGTGGTCGAAGTCCCGGGTCTTGTGCTGCTTCTCCCGGGCGATCCCGATGCGCTTGAGTATCGGAAGGGGCTTGTCGGGGGTGATCAGGTCTTCCTCTTTGATGGTCACCTCGTTCGCCTTGTTGTAGAGCCAGAGGTAGTCCTTGGTGGAGAACAGATCCTCGATGTCGGCCGTCTCCGGGAGCCCGTCCAGCTGGCCGATGACGGTGATGTGGGACGCGTCGACCTCGGCGGCCTCGGCAGCGCTGAGAACCTTGGCGGTCACCTTGGTGGTCTCGGCTCCGTCGATGAGCGCCCGGACGGACAGCCGGCGTCCCATGACGGCGATGAAGGCCGGCATGTTGCCAATGCCGCCGACCGGGATGATGGCCAGCCGGGGGTCGAGGCCGGTACGGCCCTGGCTGACCAGGTAGTCGGACATGCGCAGGAGGAAGACGAAGTCGCTGCTGCCTTCCACGGCCAGGAGCGGGCCGGCTCCGAGGAACAGGTGCTGCGCCACGGAGTATCCGAGCGCCGCTTCCACCGGCAGGATCGTCTTGGGGTCTGCGGAGAGGCTGACCGGGGTGATGACTACGCCCAGTTTCGGGTCGTCGCGGGTCGCCTGGTCGTGGATGGCGCGCATGGTCTCGTACCGCGTGGGGTCGATCATGTGCTGGGAGTGGGTGGTGTAGAGAACCTGCTGCTTGGGTCCGAGCTCGCTGTAGACGTACCGGAGGAAGTCGCCTTGGGCCTCGCCGTGCAGGCTGGTGCCGGGTTCGTCAAGCAGGACGACGACGCGCTCATCGGTGTCACGGTAGGCGCTGAACGCGGCGAGGAAGGAGAAGAACCACTGGAAGCCGGTGGAGCGGGTGGAGAAGTTGGTTTCCACGCCGCCGTGCCGGTCGTCGCGCAGCTCGATCTTGAGCAGCCGGTGGTGGGGCTGCGGCTGGCCGTTGGCGTCCGGGGGCATGGGGATCAGGTCGGTGTCGAAGACGACGGTGAGGTCCTCGTTCTGCTTCCAGTACTCGAAGACCTGAGCGCTCAGGTCCAGGCTGGCGGCCTGGAGCTCGGCCTTGCGGCTGGCGTAATCCTCGTCCAGGAAGTCGTCCGGCCCCTCACCAGCGAGACGGAGCAGGGACATCATGGTCTCGTCTCCGCGCTCCCACTGCTTGGCCTTCGCGCGTTCGGCGAGCGCGTGGAGGTCACAGTCACCGGGGAGCATCTCGTAGGTGGAGAAGTAGAAGAATTTCGGGAGCAGCTCGATCAACTGCTCGTGCTCCTCGTCGTCGAGGCCCGCTTCGACGTACTGCTTGCGCAGGTCCAGCTCGGTCGGGACCTTCTCGATCGCCTTGACCCGGGCCGTCTTCTTGCCGCCGCCCACTTCCTTCGCCCGGGCCTTCGCCGCGGCGCTCACGGCCTCGATGGTCGTATGATCCGCGGCGATGGCCTTCTGGTCGTCTTCATCGTCGACGCCAGCTTCTTCGAAAACATCCGCCAGGACATCCTCGAGGGCGCAGTACACCTCTGCTCGGAGACTGCCGTCGTAGAGGCGTGACGCCTTGACGTACGCCCCCGCCGGCGGCCGTACGCCGACCACTTCCTCGATCGCGTCGAAATCCGCGTCCTCCAGATCGAAGACAGCCGTCACGGGGGCGAATGTGTCGAGATCCTTCGTGCGCCGGTCCCTGGCCAAGTTCCGCCGCGGATAGTCGGTGGTGAGATGGAAGTCGTCGGCGTTGTTGGCCGGGTTCAGCCGATGCAGAGCCTCGAGGATCGTCGTCTTGCCCGACTCGTTCTTGCCGATCAAGCATGTGACCTGAGGGTCGACCGCCATGGTCTGCTTGTTCGTGATGTTGCGGAACGACTCGATCTCCACTGTCGTCACCAGCATGGCACTCCCTTCCAAGGGCCCCGTTGCCCTTGTCTGTTCCGTTGCAGCGCGCAACCCGTGCCAGATGGGGCAGATGCGACCGCGCGTTATGGCTTAATCCGCCAGTATGAATCCCGACACTGACAGCGGTGTCCCGATTTCTATCGACGGACGTGCCGGCAGGCGCATGCCCCGGAACGGAGGCCGGCCACAGCGCTGGCTGACGAGTCCGTGAGGCGTAGGTCACGGACGGCGAGGTCACAAAAGGCGGGGGTGCGTGCACTACATAGTGTCGGCAGGTGAAAGGGTCACCGCCGGGGAAGGCGGACTGCGATGGATCCGGTGCTCGGGGGAGGGCTGCTGACATTGTGTGGCTGGCTGTGTCGGTTGCTGCACATATGGGTGGCGAGCCGTACCGAACTACGCAGAACCGAGCTGCAGCAGCAAGGCCTCAGCGAGCGGGTTCGGCACCTTCCGCCCGGCAGCCATTTGCTGGAACGGCCCGGCCGTGTCGAGGTTGTGACAGGAACTCAGCCGGCGGAACTCCACCGTGGCTGAGTCGGCCTCGCCCGTGGCGAGGAAGACGGTCCAGGCACCTCCACACACCGACGGTGCCTCGCACGCGTTAACGACCAGCAGCCTCGAAGACCTCTACCGCGTCGAGATGCCGCAGCTGACACGGTTCTTGGTCCGTGTCGGCGCGACCCCTTACGAGGCTGCCGATGCCGCTCACGAGGCGTTCACCGTAGCCATCGAGAAATGGGACAGCATCCGGGAACCGCGGGCGTGGCTGCGCAAGGTCGCCCACCGCTGCTATCTGCGTCAGACAGGCCAACGGGACACCCCGTACGACCCGTTGCCCGATCGCCCGGGCGGTACCTGTCCCATCGCCCACGTGACCCTCAAAGAGGGAAATCAGCGGGTTCTGTACGCACTCGCCCAGCTGCCGCCACTGCAGCGACACGTCATGGCGTGGGCCCAGGACGGCTTCACGGACCGGGAGATCGCCCAAGCGCTTGATATACGGGAAGACGCCGTGCGGAAGAACCGGAGCCGGGCCCGGCGTCGACTGCAGCAGACTCTCGTTGAGGAGATGGGGGGCCACGATGAGTGAACACACCGCATCCCGGGAGAAAACGGTCTCGGAGGCTGACACCGTCGTGGGAGAGAACCGCCCCACAGACGCTGATACGCGTCTGGATCAGCTCCTTGCGGCTGCTGACGAAGAACTGTCCCAGTACCTCGACGAAGCCCTCGATCTCACGGGCGGTCTTCAGCAACTCGCTTCCCTTCCTGCCTGTCCCGCTCCGTCTCGGCTGGCAGACGGCCTGGACGTGGATGCCTTGCACCGTTCGAGCCTGCACGTCACCGGGCGTCTTGGCGAACGCACCCACGTCGACGGCAACCAGCAGCTACAGGAAGCCCTCGATCTCCTGCAGCACACCAGCGACCAGTTCCACCGCCTTGTGAGCATGACGGACGACGGCCCGTCTTCCCTGGAGACCGCACGGTCCAAGCTGACCCACGCTCAGCTGGTCATCTCGCGACTCATCACCAAAGCACAAGGCAGGACACTCACGAGGACGCAGAACACCGCGGCATTCAACGAAATCCACGACTGCGTCAAAACGGCCTGGACCACCGTCGCTCAAACACTGGAGAGCCCCGCCGCCGACCTACACGCCGTGCTCCTCGACGACGCCCTCGACGCCCTCGACAGCGCCACGCAACGCCTCACCCAGGCACACCACATCATCAATCACCTCCTCGACCAGATCGGAGAAGACCTCGACCAGCCCCTCCCTGCCTGAGCCGCCCCCACCCTGATCGAGGAGCCGACGAAATGCGGCGCCGAAGGTGACAGACAATCGGTCGGTGCCGCGCAGCCACGCAGAGGAGATCGTGGTCGACGGCGAGACGGAGCCGGTGGTAGTGAAACTGGGCGTATGGATCTCGAACACCCGATCGAGGCAGGATAAGTTCAGCGCCGAACAACTCGCCGTCCTGGCCGAGCTCGGTGTCGACTGGGCGGGTTCAGCACCGAAGCAGGCCGACCCGGCTCCGACGGACGGCGGCCACGGCCCGTGCCGCCGGAGGCGCCGGCGCACCATATCCCCCACGCCGACACGTTGACGGCCGAAGAGCGCGAAGCCGAGGCGGCGCGGGGCAGGGCGCGGGTGCAGCGCATGAACGAGTTAATGCGCAACCACACCAAGGCCGAACTGCTGCGCGTGGCCTACACGGGCAGCCTGGTGAACCACAACTCCCCCGAGAAGTGGCGCAAGAACGAAATCGCCTCCGCCGTCGTGGACATCGAGTCCCGGACCGCCGACCGGCCCGCCCCGGCGAAGCCGCCAGGTCCGGGTTCCGGACCCGAACGCGGCAGCTGATGGACGGCAGCGCCGTCGCCGTCTGCGCGCCCTCGCCCGTACGGCGGGCTACGGCATCCTCCGTGGCGCCGCAGGCGTGAGCGGGACCGGGTGGATCATCTTGTGGATCCAGCAGCGCTGATACGGCGCACCCGCTGATCCCGTCGTACACCGCCGCTGGCGGTCCCGGACTCGGCACCGGGGCCGCCAGCGGCACGGCGGCGAGCACCAGGCGCCGGAGTGCGGGCCGCCACACAACAGGAGACGTCGCACGTCGGCGCGCCCCGATACTCCGTGCAGGCGATGCCCGTGTGCGCGTAGGCTCCGGCGGCATGGCCGCCGACAGCATGGTTCAGCTCGTCTCCTATCTCACCGCGCAGCAGCCGTACGAGATCGTGGGCACGCCGGAGAGCGAGTGGGTGGATTTCAAGAGCGCCGCGCCCAACGGGCCGTACGACCTGAGCACCGACAAGGGCAAGTTCGAACTCGCCAAGGACGTCGCCGCGTTCGCGAACGCCGGCGGCGGTCTGATCGTGTGCGGCTTCAAGGCGAAGAAGCGTCCGCACGAGCTCTACGAGGTCGTGGAGAAGGTGACGCCCTTCGACAAGAAGCTGGTGAACACCGACTCCTACAAGGACATCATCAAGGAGTACGTCCGCCCGCTGCTCAAGGTGAAGTTCTTCTGGTTCGACCACCCCGAGGACGACCCGGAGGTGTCGGGGCACTACTTCGTGATCGAGGTCCCCGCGCTGCCCGAGTCCGAGCGGTGGGCGCTCGTCACCCGCGGGGCCAACGACAACGGTCAGTTCATCAAGGGCAGCTGGACGGTCCCGATCCGCAACGGCGACGACACGGCCCACGTCCCACCGGACGATGTGTACCGGCTGATGAACGACGGCCTGCGTACGCGGCGCAGCCCCGGTGCGGCTGCGCCTGCCGCACCGGTCGTGGATCGTGTGAAGGCCCGGGACGACTTGCGCGCCGTCCTGGGGATGGAGGAGACACCGGTGCTCTTCTTCCAGAGCGTCCCCGATCATCCGCGCGGGCTCGTTCCCGGCATGTACGCCGACGGCGGCCTGCGGGACCTCCTGGGCAACCAGGACACGCTCCGGGGCATCCACGCCTTCAACTGGTCCTCGGTCTACAAGCGGCCGGAACCGCGCGAGGGCGGTCTGCTGCTGGCCGACGCTCCCCGTCGCGGGCTGCTGATCGAGTCGGACGGCACGGTCACCGGGGCCGCCGCGGCGACCTCGGAGATGCTCGGCTGGGCCATGGAGCGCAACAACGGCGGCGGGCCGCGCAGGATCAGCGTGTTCGTCCTGACCGAGATGACGCTGGAGTACTTCCGTCTGGTCGACCAGCACGTCCTCCCCCTGGTCGAGGGCCCCTGGACACACCGGATCGTCGCCTCGGACTTCACCAAGGACTCCGGTTGCACGCTCGCCCCCGGTGACGATCCCGCCTTCCCGTTCCTGGGCGCCCCCCAGCTGGCCACGAGCAACGACTGGAACTACAGCTGGAAGACCCTGGGTGACCCGGAACGCGACGCCTACGAGGCGCTGCGCCACGTCTACGCCCTCTTCGGCCTCGATGCCACCGCCAACCCGTTCGTCGACACAGACCGCGTGAGCGCAACCAAGCTGCTGGCCAAGAAGGAGTAGAGGATCTCGGCCCGAAGCGCACTGCCCGACCGGCGATCATCTGCCCGGCCTCGCGCGCGGCCCCGCGTCGCGCACGAGGAACACCAGCGGCGACCGGTCCCCTCGCCCGCCGCCCGGAGCCTGTCCCACCCACCCACTTCTCCTTTCTTCCTGCTGTGGGGCGTGGACTCGGGGGCGTAGAGGGGATGTCGGCCTCCCGACCACGGCCGGACCCGCGTGGTGACCTGCGGGTTCGCAGACAGCAGCGGCAGAGGGCACGGGCAGTTGCCGGACGGGTTGTCGGCGGGGATGCAGGCCTGGTCCACGGAGGTGTTGTCGCTTCGCGACCGTGGTCGGGTCTTCGCGGTCGGGGTTCCGGTCGGGGCCGACTGCTGCTGTGACCAGTACGCGCGACTCCGGGCAGGACGGCGTCGCACCGGACGGGAAGCGAGCGGATCCGTGATGATCGGCGTGGACGCGGGCAGCGGGGACCGGCTGGCGCTGGGCGTGCTGGCGCAGTATCGGATGGCCACCACCGAGCAGATGCACCGGGTGATCGCACCCGGGGTGCGCATCGAGCAGACCCGGCGGCGGCTGGCACGGCTGCGAGCCGAGGGGCTGGTCGACCGGATCACGCTTCCGCAGGCCGGGCGGACCCGGGTGTGGTTCCCCACCGCGTACGGCGTCCAGCTCGCCTGCGAGTGGCCCGAGCTGCGCGGGCGCCGGCCCTCCCGGACCGTGTCCGATCCGACCGCCGTGCGGCTTAAGGCCGGCCACACGCTGACCGTGACCGAGACCGCGTTCGTCTTCCTCGAGGACGCCCGCCGCCGCGGCGATGTGTGCCAGCCGCTCGACTGGATCCCCGAGGTCCACCACCCCATCGGCAGCGGCGAGGCCGTCATCCCCGACGCTCTCCTGTACTACCAGCACGGCCCCGCCGACCGCGACAGCGGGCCGATGCTGCGGGCGTTCGTGGAAGTCGACCGGGCCACCATGGGGCCCGAACGCCTGGCCGCCAAGCTGACCGCGTACGAGCGCCTCTACCACTACGTGCCCACGGTCCCGGGGCGCCGGCCGACCCTCCGGGAACCGGCACCTGAGGAGTGGCGGCGGCGCTACCCGCTCTTCCCCCGCGTCCTGTTCGTCCTGGACGGCACTGGCCCCGCCGGTGTCGACAACCGGATCAGCGCCCTACGCGCCGGGGCCCGGCTGCTGGCGCCCTCCCGCTTCCTCTACGACGTCCCCGTGCTCGCCACACCACTGGCCGACCTGCTCCACCACGGCCCCTCCGCACCCGTATGGCGCCCCGTCCACGACCCCGACCAGCGAGTCCCCTGGACCGTTCACGCGGACCAGCAGGCATAAGGCGCTGACCAGCCATGGTCGGGGTGAACACGCCCCAGCCGCACCCTTGGTCGGGCCTGGGTCATGGGGCGAGTGGTCGCCTAGACGTTGCTGATCAGTTGTGCGCTGCTGGAGCCGAGTTCGAGAGTCCCGGAACAAGACGTCTTCTCTCGGTAGCGGGCTCCTGGGATGCGGGCTTCGGAGCGAACCAGCAACTCGACTACTCGGTCGTGGTCGGTTTCGGAGTGAGCGTCCCAGACGAGCCGGTCCGGGCGTGTGGGGTGGCCCGTGACCCAGGCAGGTACGAGGTCGAAGCGGTACCACAGCGGCATGGAACGCATCAGCAATGCGCTGCGCAACGGCGTGCTGGTGGTGTACGCCCAGCACGCGTGGTGCGCCGCTTCCTCATCGGTGAGGACGGAGCGAGGCCACAGCGGAGATCGTCCGTTGCTCTTGTGCCAATCGGTCTCCTGCCTGAAGACCATGCGTGCGATGTCCATGCCGTGCCAGCGCTGTGAGTCCACGAGGTCGAGGCGCGCCCCAGTCGGGAGGTGGATCAGGCGCACCCGCCGACAGGTGAAGTCGATCAGTCGCAAGCCTGGGATGCCGCACACACCGTGGTCCTCGTGTTGAAAGGGCAGGAGGCGGCTGGTGACCCGGTAGGCCGTGTTGGTGTGGATCTCCAGATGGCCGGGCTGGTGGCAGATGGCGTTCAGGTAGCCGCTGATGCTGGCCATCGCGCTCTTTTGCGGCTGTTCCAGGGGGTGCGGGTACTCACGGTTGCTCATCAGGCACTCGAAGAGGAGTGCCTGGAAGGCGAGTTGCCCGCGGTCGGTGGGATCCAGGGTGGGACGGTCGCCCGTCGGGTGGAGCCGTCCCAGGTAGAGAAGGCGCCCGACTTCCTTGCTGACCCGCTTGTCGGTCGTGTGCGGCATGGGGTTCCTGCTCGAGCTGCCCCCGGGCGGCAGCCGTGGAGGAGGAAGCATGCACGGACACCGAGAAACGCTTTTGATGGGACTGGGCATCCCACCCTTGAGACATCTGCGCCTCCGCCCGGGCGGATCGCTCGCCTCCAGACCGTCCCTGGCCTGTCAGGCTGAAACGCTACGGGATCACACCACGACAGGCCGCGCGACACGCGAGGAACCGTTGATTCAGACGGCAGGGTTGTGAGCTGCCCCAGAGCGAGGTGTGGGAACGGCTGTCGGGTGGCGCAGCTGGTCAGGGATGAGGTCGCCGTGGCGTTGCCGGAGGGCGCGGTGCGGCCCACCAGTTTCGACCGCACGGAGGCCTTCGGAGCACGACGTGGGCGGGCCCTGTTCGCTGAACGGACAAGCCTCCGGGGCCGGTTCGGCCCCGAAGGCTTCGTCGTCCCCTCGCGGGTGGTCAGGAGGCGCGCCGGGTCGCGCCGGCCGGGCCGATCGTCTGGGATCCGAACTTGGCGCGGACCCGATCAGCTGCCTCTTCCATGACCAGCCGGGCTTCGCGCCGGGGATCGAGGCTGAGCTGCTCAGCGGCGGTGTCCGCGGCGACCGCGTCGTCGCCTTTCAGCACGATCCCCCTCAGGCGCCCGCGCTGGAGACCTGCCGCGTCCATCAGCTGGTAGACCGCCGTGCGCAGGTCGTCCTCGTGCGCGGACGGCTCCGGCAGACGGCGGCTCTTCTCCCATCGCGCGCCATCGGCGAAGTGCAGGGTGAGCGTGACGGCCCGGGCGGCCTGGCCCCGGCCGCGCAGCGTGACGCCGAGCCGTACGACCAGCTCCAGCAGCCGGGCCCGTACCTCCGCCCCGTCCAGCAGGTCCCGCTCGAAACGGGCCCTGACGCTCACGGACACCGGCAGGGAGGTGGGGGTGACGGGGCGGGGATCCCAGCCGCGGGCGCGCTCCGAGGCGGTCCGCCCGGCACGTGCTCCCAGGATCTGCTGCACCGTCCCCGTCGGCAGCGCGGCCAGCCGCGCCACCGTGTCAATGCCGTACCGGCGCAGCACTGCTGCGTGCCGGGGACCGATCCCGTGCAGCGCCTCCACCTCAAGCGCGCCCAGCCACTGCACGGTGTCCCCCGGGGCCACCGCCACGATGCCGCCCGACGCCGGCGCCTGCGCCGAAGCCGTCGCCGCGACCGTCCAGGAGCTTCCGACCCCGATCTGCAGATCCACCCCCAGTCGCGCCACCGCCCGCAACCGGGCCACCTCCGCCAGCCGGCGCCCACCGGCCCCGTGATAGCGCAGTGCCCCCTTCAGTTCCGCCAGGGCCGCGGAGGGCGGCAGGGCCTGCACGACTGCGGACAGGTCCGCGAGCAGCTCCAGGACCTGCCGGTACGTCTCCTCCGGCACGCCCTGCGGGCAGCGCACATGCATCACTGTCGCCACCTCACCAGCACGACCGTCCGCGCTCACGGCACCCACCTCCCACACCCGACATTACCGAACACTTATTCGAACACGCGAGAAGCGCGGCGCGGTCCGAGCGCATAGAATCGCAAACGTGTTCGATGATCTTCCGCCTGACCTGGAGCGACTGCAGACCTTGCGTGATCTGGACGGCCCGGTGCCTCGATCAGATCGACCGCAAGATCGCCCTGCTCCGGCAGCGGCAGGCGGAAGAGGAGTACGGACGGCGCAACCGGCCCCGGCCCCCGGACTGGATCGTCGAACTCACCAACGACAAGGGCGAGCCGTTCCAGGTCCACGACGGCGAGTGCGGCATGACGGGCAGACGGCACCGCGCGATCGGCCGCGACGAAGCCCGTCGGCTCCTCACCGAGCATGGAGTACCGGCGTGCCCGATCTGCCACCCCGACACCCAGCTGCACATCATCGACTGATTCCCGGAACGACATCACCGTCGGAGCGAAGCCAGTCGTGCTGCCTTTCGCCGAGGCTGCACCCCTCTGGCAGTGGTGCACGGGAGCGGTGGAGCCCGCACCTGCGCCACGCCGGCACCCGCGTGTATCCGGCCCGAAAGGGTGACAGTCTCCGGCCGGCTGAACTTCTGACCACTCTGGTGCGTCGTCCCGGGCATGAGGGAGATCATCGACGCGCACGTGGCGGAGCCTGGACTGGCAGTGGTGGAGGTCGCGGCCCTGGACGACAAGACAGCGTTCACGGTCCAGGAACTGCTCGCGGCACAGTGCGCGCTCGCGTCGGCGTCCCACACGACCCGGGAGCCGGGCGAGCCCGGCGTACGGCTGCGGTTCTTCCTGGACCTGCGCCAGCAACCCGGCCAGTAGTCCCGATCCCGATCCGGGCAGGCCGCCCGGAGCCATGCCGCTCGCGCCTCGCGCCGAGGCGCGGTGAATCTGCCGTGTACGACGGCTACGCGCTGTGGCGGGGTTTACGGGTGGCCGCCTTCTTGGCCGTCGTCTTCTTCGCGGCCGCCTTCTTCGCCGAAGCCTTCGCCGCCTTCTTCTTGGGCAGCTCGTGGACCTGAGCGTCGGTGTCCTCACCGCGCGAGGTTTTTGCCTTGTCCACGGACTCCTGCAGGGCCGCCATCAGATCGAGCACCTTGCCCGGTGCCTTCTCCGGCTCCGGCACGTCGGGCAACTGGCGGTCCTCCCGCTTCGCGTCGATCACCTTCTCCAGCGCCTCGGTGTAGTGGTCGACGAAGTCGGGGCCCTCCAGGCGGTCAGTGGTCATCCGCTCGATCAGCTCCATGGCCTCGTCGACTTCCGCGTCCGAGACGTCCGTCGCCGGCGGGTACAACTCGGCAGGGTCGCGGACCTCGTCCGGCCAGCGCATCGCGTGCAAAACGATCGTGCTCTCCCGTACCCGCAGCAGCCCAAGGCGTTCCCGGCCGCTCCACGTGAACTTGGTGACGGCGACCCGCGAGGACCTCTCCAGCGCCTGCCTCAACAGTTCGTACGGCTTCACGGCCACCTGCCCGTCGGGCTGCAGGTAGTAGCCCTCGCCGATGCGAAGGACATCGATGGACTCCCACGGTACGAACCCGTGGATCTCCAGGGCTTTCGCCGCCGGCAGCGGCAGGTTGCGCAGTTCCTCGTCAGTGACCGGGACGATCTGCGTCTTCGTCAGCTCGTACCCCTTGCCGATCTCATCCGCGCGGACCTCGCGGTCTTCGACCTCGCAGAACTTACGCACCCGCACCCGGCCCATGTCCTCCACGTGGTACTGATGGAAGCGCACCGAGTGGTCCTCCGTCGCACTGACCACGTGAACCGGCACCGTGACCAGGCCAAAGCTGATCGCGCCTGACCAGATACTCCGGGGCATCGCAGACCTCCATCGCAGGCCCCGAGCTTCCTCAGCCTACGGTCTTCCCTGCTGCCGGGCATGCCCTGACCTGCCGTGGCCGGCGACAGCCACGCCGCGGCCGCGCTCATTCGAAGATGCTGAGGCGGCACCCTGCCCGGACCGCACGCGGGGTATGGCGGACTCAGCGGCGGCGGAGTTCCTCAGCCCACTTGCGGAGCGGGGCTTCGAGGACCAGGTTGTCGCCGCGGGCCACGGTCTGGAGCAGTTGGGCGCACACGGTCGCTTCGGCGGCGAGTCCGGCCGGGCTGCCGAGGACAGGGAAGGCTGTGCGGACGCGGGCGGCGGTGTCCAGCTGGAGCAGCGTGTAGGCGTGAAGGGTGGCGGCATCGAAGCCCTCGGGAGCGCGGCCCCAGCCCTCCCAGTCCAAAAGCCGCAGGGGCGAGGCGATGAGGTTCGCCCAGTGCACGTCGGAGTGGGCGGTGCTCCAACGGGCCACGGCGGGCGCCGGGATGCCGACGAACTCGGGGATGGCCCGGTCCATGTACTGCTGCCGTACGGCGACGCGGTCGGTGTCGACGGCCGCCACCTTCTCCAGTGTTCCGGCGAGGTCGTTCCACCAGGAGTCCGGCAGCAGGAGGTCGTGCTGGAGGATCGGGTCGTCGGACAAGACGGGCTGGTTGACGCGCACCGACAGTTCCGCCCGGTAGGCGGTGCCGTCGTCGACGGCGTCGTGGACGGCCAGGAGCGCGGGCCGGTGCCCGTCAAGGTCGCCGTAGGCGTGCTGTGCGTCGAGGGCGCCGTCCCACAACTTCCCCGAGGCTTTGTCCTCCGGTGCGGACACCAGCCGCAGCCACACGGGCGCGCCCGTGGCGGTGCGGGCCGGGGCACCCAGGGTGCGCCCTGCCCAGCCCCAGAACTCCGCCCCCGGCTCCACCTGGACGTCCAGGGCCTTCGCGGCGTGCGTGTGGTGGGCGCGCATGCGCTGTTCGGTGTCCGGGTCCGAGGGTGGCGAGTACATCAGTGGTCTCCTGCACGTGGCGGCACTTTGCGGTTACTCGGTTCCTTCTTGGAGGCGGTGGAGTTCGGTGAACAGTCCTCCGCTCAGGAGTAGTTCCTGATAGCTGCCCGTCTCCGCGACCTTCCCGTCGCGCATGACGATGATCCGGTCAGCGATCCGGGCGTTGGCGAGCCGGTGAGTGATCACCAAGGCCGTGCGTCCAGCGGCGAGTTCGTGAAAGGCGTCGAAGACCTGGTGTTCGGCGCGGGCATCGAGTGCGGCGGTGGGTTCGTCGAGGATGTGCACGCCGGCGTCGGCGTGGAAGGAGCGAGCGAGGGCGATGCGCTGCCACTGCCCGCCGGAGAGGTCGTGTCCGCCCCACCAGGAGCGAGCGAGGGAGGTGTCCAGGCCGTCGGGGAGGCGGTTGAGGATCTGGTCTGCGCCGCTGGCGCGTGCTGCAGTCCGGACGGCGTCGTCGCCGTCGGGGCTGGGTGTGCCGAGGTGGATGTTCTCCCGGGCGGTCATCGGCCAGCGGGTGTACTCCTGCGGGGTCATGGCGACCTGGCGCCAGACGTCGGCCGGGGCGATGTCGGTGACGCTCACGCCGTCCCACGTCACGTCACCGGAGTCGGGGAGGTACAGGCCGGTCAGGAGGTGGATCAGGGTGGTCTTGCCAGACCCGTTCTCACCGACAAGGGCGACGGTCTCCCCGCGCTTGAGGTCAAGGTCGACGTGGTCGACGGCGGGCCGGTCGCTGCCGGGGTAGGTGAAGGTGAGGGCGCGCGCACTGATGACGGCCGGCCCGCCGCTGGGCAGGGGGGTGGTGCCGCGGCGGGTGTGGTGCCGGGCGGCGTCGCCGAGGAAGCGGTCCCAGTCGTCGACGAACAGCGCGGTACGCAGGACGCGGGCGGCGGTGCGCGTGAGGGTGGTCAGGGCGGCTGCGGCAGTGCGCAGCGCGAACACGGCGGTGCCGGCCGCAGCGGGGCTGAGGCGTCCAGTGGTGACGAGCGCGGCGAGGGCGGCGAACGCCCCGCACAGGACGAGCGCGGAGACGGCGTCCCCAGTGAGCTGGACGCGAAGCCCCCGCACGGCGGCGGTGAGGGCTTCGGCCTCGAGGCGGTCGGAGACCTGCCGGTAGCGGATGCGCAGGAAGCGGGCCATGCCGGCGATGCGGATCTCGGCGGCGGTGTGGCGGTCGCAGCTGTAGGCGCGCAGGGTCGATCGCAGGCGGCTGTCGGAGCGGGCCGCGGTGGCGGCCGCGTGTTCCAGCCGCGAGGCGCGCAGCGAGGCGTAGGCACGGGGCGCCGCGGTGAGCAGGACCAGCACCGTCAGGAGGGGGTTGAGGACGGCGACGACCGTGGTCACCGCGGCGAGTTGGGCGATGATGGCGATGGCGCTCTGAAGGTCCTCCACCAGGTCCCGGGCGGCTTCGGCGCCCTTCCCGGCCGCGTCCAGCTGGTCCTCGAAGCCGGGGTGCTCGTAGGCGACCAGTTCGACGGCGGCGGCTGCGTCCAGGACCGCCAGGTCGGCGTCGCGGGCGACCTGGGGGCCGAGACGCGCGGCGGCCGCGCGGGCCACCGTGTCGCCGAGCGCGGCGGCCGCGAGCGCGACGGTGACCGTGGCGGCGGGGATGAGTGCGGGGTGCAGGATGGGGGCGACGGGCTCGTGCCGGCCGTAGGCGGTGGTGGCCGCGATGACGGCCGTCAGGACGGTCGTGGTGGTGGCCAGCGCGACGGCGGAGGCGACGGCGGAGGCCGTCCGGGCCGCAAGGAGTGTGATCACGGCCGGACGGTCGGCGTGCCAGGCCAGGCGCCCGATGCGGGCGAGGACGGCGGGCAGCCGGCGCAGGACCGGGCGGGTGTCGGTGGAGTCGTCGATGAGCCGCATCAAGGGCGCTGGCCCGACGGCTGGCTGGGCGGGTGCTGTCACCCGTCTGGTGTAGAGGTGTCGGTGGCTGACCGGCACGCCGGTTTCCCTGCCCGGTGCAGAACTCGGGCAGGTAGACCGGCCTGCGCGTCAACTTTGCCCCACTCGGTTCACTCGTTCGGGCGTAGGGGTGGGGTGGTGGCGACGGCGGTCCAGGGGCGCCTGGGGTCGTCGGCGTCCCGTCCGGACAGGCCCACCGCGCCGTCGGGAGTCCACACCCAGGCGTGTGCCTCGGAGGGACGGTGCCGGGCGCCGAGCACCCAGTGCGCGCGGCGGCCGCCCAGGGCGAGGGCGATGACCGTGGCCAGGGAGACCTCCATGCAGGCGATGCGCCCAGGCCACCAGACGGGCCGTATCCGCAGAACGGCCGTATGGGTAGCGGCAGTCCGCTGCCCGGAGGCGACGGGCAGGATCCCGACCTGGCCCACGAGAGCCATCCGGATGCGCAGGGGCAGGCGCATCAGGCAGAGTGCCAGGAAGAGCGCTGCGCCAGACAGCAGCCGCAGCCGAAGCGTTGGAGCGGCCGGGACGACGTCGGGGACGGGGCGGTTCAGCGGCGGGGGCTGCGGTGGGAGTGTCCTGCGACCGGGGCCGCAGTCGGTGAGCAGCCCGGCCCGGGTCAGGGACGTGACGATCTGGGTAGTGAGCGTGTCGATGGGGCGGGTCATGCCCTCGGCCCGTAACTGGTCGGCGAGCACGGGCACCGAATCGTGGAGTGCGGCGGACCACACGCGTTCGGTGGTGTCGTTCATCCAGTGCCACTGGCCGGTGCGGACGCTCAGCACGGCCAGATCACCGTCACCGAGCCGGGCGCGGTGCACGCCGGCTGGGACCCGCATCACCGTGCACCTCCCGCAGCTGCCGTGACGGCGGCGCGCGACAGCCACCACGACGTCGTCAGGAAGGTCTCCAGCGCGGGCAGCGGCTGGCGTCCGGCCCCCGAGACGATGCCGGTGAGCGTGGCATGCACCGGAGCGGGATCAACCAGGCCGGCGGCGACCAGTTCGCTCGCGTCGATCAGCTCGTGCAGCTGCTGCTGGCGCGCCCGCAGCCCTTCATAGAGCAGCGGCCCGAAGTGGCCCTTCGAGTTACGGTCGACCAGCCAGGCGGGCAGGTGGGGCAGGGCCAGGGCGAGCAGCGGCTTGTAGACGCCGGGGCGGCGCCGCTCGCCCGCGCCGATGCTCAGGCAGGCCCGGACCGTCTCGTTGTCCAGGAACGGGGAGACCTGCTCTACGCCGTGCTCGGCGAAGACCGGGGCACTGTCGCGCAGCACGGACCCGTTATGGGTCAGCGCGCTCCAGTCGTCCCACTCCCCCGCATCCACGTCGCCCACCGCGCGCCCGGACTCCTCGAGCATCCGGGAGACGATCTCGCGGCCCTGCGGGGTCAGCCAGCCGGCGGCCGCCCCGATAGGGCACCACGTCCACACGCCGAGTCCGTCGCCGAGCAGCCGGTTGTCTGCGACGGCTTCGGCGGCCCGGGCCATCGCGTACGGGCGGCCGCGGGCTGCGTCTTGGACGGCTTTCCATAGCGGGCCTGGCGCTTCGTTGACGCGGCGGGCGAGCGTGGTCACAGCGGCCCGGGCCCGCCTGCGCTGTCCGGCCTGCACCAGGGCGGTCCACGCGACCGTGGAGGACTCCAGGACCACGTCGCCGCCGTGACCGGTTAGGTGCAGGGGCGAGATGCCGCGCGCCGGCCGCAGGTAGTCGGCGTCCAGCGCGTACGACGACACGGGCATCGCTGGCGCAGGCAGAAGGGCATTCGGCCAGCGCAGGAAGTGCGCCGTGGCCGGTCCTCCGGGGCTGATGTGGTGCTCGACGCCGGCGTACTGCGCGACCCGCACGGCCAGCTCCGTGTCCACACCGTCGGCGAGCGGCCCGCCGTAGGTGACCGCCACGACCCGGGCCACCCCGGCGGCGGCTATGACGGCGGTGGAGGAGTCGAGCCCGCCGGACAGGTCGGCGCTGACCTGATCGCCCGCCTCACACGCGTACGCCTGCGCGGCCGTCCACAGGGCGGAGCCGACCCCCTCGGCGCCTTCTTCCATGGTCCGGCCGTCCGGGCGGGGCCGGACGTCGACCGTGCGGGTGCCGCCGTGCTCCAGGACCAGCGCGTGGCCGCCGGGCACCCGCTCGATGCCCTCCCACACCGACCGGTGCGGCCAGTGCCCAGTCGCCCCCACGGCGACCTGCGCCGTCAGCAGCTCGAGGTCCGGGCCCCGGCCGAGCTGTCCGGCCAGCAGCGCCGCGTCTGTTGCCCACACCGGCCCGCGCTCGGTGGCCGCCGTGTATACCGCGTGGGTCTCGGCGAGGTCTCCCGCCACCACCGTCCGGCGTCGTCCGGGGGCGGCAACGACCATCCAGTACGAGCCGCCCAAGGTGGTGATCGCAGCGGTACGGCCCTGGGCGACCAGGCTCGCGACGCGGCCGATCTCGGTGTCACTGGCCCGGCAGGTCCCGGCTACCAGTGCACTAACCTCACTGTCGACCACGACGCGAACCCTGGCGCCGGCGGGATGCCAGATTCTGCTCGTGCGTTCGGTGTTCGCCGGGGCCTCGAACGCGCCCCCGGCAAGCCACATCCTTGCGTCCATGCCGTCCTTGCCTCTCGTGTCTGTGGATGCGCCGGGGCGGCGCGGCTTGATGCCGCGCCGCCCCGGGTCGAGCAGGTGGATCACTCGAAGTAGTTCGCCTTGTCGGCGTCGTTGAAGTTCTGCCGGCCGAGGGTGACCTCGTCGGCGTCGGCCGACACCAGGACCGGGAGCTGGGGGGCCGTGGCGATCTCGTTCATGATCGTTGTGTCCTCTCGTCTGTTGTGCCGACGGCCGCCGGGTGGCGGCGCCGCTCGTGTATCCGCGCTCCTGCGCACCGGGAGCGCAGGGGGTTCAGGAGGGCGGGGTCAGTAGCGTTCCCAGCCGACTTCCTCGCGGTAGCCCTCGGTGGAGTTGCCGAGGGTGACGGCGTCGGCGTCGTCGCTGTGCAGAGCCGGTGCCAGGGGTGCCGTGCTCTCTTCCATAGGTCCTCCGTTGCATGCAGGCCGGTCGGTCCGGCGGCAGTGCTTGCGCATCCGAGATTGGCTCAACCGTTCGAGTCCGTCGATGAGTTGAAGGAGGTCCCGGGGAGGTCCCGCACGTCCGAAGCAGTCACCAGGCAGGTGCGCTCAGTGATTGCATGGAGGGGTGGAAGACACCCGCCAGCACCCGCTCGCCACAGCGCGTTGCGCCTGCGGCCTGTCGGAGAAGGAACTCGCCGCCGGTGTCCGCGCCGCGGCCCGCCGACGCGGTCTGCGCTCCGGCACGGACGAGTCGCGGGTACGCAAGTGGCAGCGCGGCGTCACGCCCAGCGAGGAATCCCAGATCTACATCGCCGAAGCACTCGGCTGGCCCGCAGACATCGTCCGCGCCGACGACTGGCCGAACTGGCTGCCACTCACCGCCAACGGCGTGGTCCCCCTCGGCCCTCACAGCTCCGTGCCCGCACTCAGAGAGGCCCTGCGAACAGCGATGGAACGCCGCACCTTCCTGACGATCTGCGGCACCGCCCTGTCCGCCCTGGCTGCGGACTGGGCCGGCAGTTCTCCCGACGCGCTCGCCCAGACAGAGGGCGACAAACCAGTCAGCGAGGACTTCGTCTCCTTCCTGGAGAACTCCACCCAGCACCTGGCCGGCCTGCCCACCGAACAGCGTCAGCACACGCCCACGCTGCTGGACGCGCACCTGACCACCGTGACCGAACTCCTCGAACACGGCCGCTGCACACCCGCCCTCAGACTGCGGCTGCACACCCTGGCGGCCTCCCTGTCCCAGACCGTCGCCTGGCATCAATTCGATTTGGGACGCCACACCCACGCCGGCCAGCACTGGATCGCCGGACTGCACAACGCCCACGCCGTCGGCGACCGCGACATGGGCGCCGGCCTCCTGGGCGACCTCGCCTACCAGGCCGCCTGGCGCGGCGACCACACCACCGCGGCCCGCATCCTTCAGCACGCCCTCACCCGAGCCGAGAACCCCGCCGCCCGCAGCTTGCTCCAGCTACGCCTGGCCCGTACCCTCGCCGCACGCCACAACCCGAGCGAACGAAGCGCCGTGCTCCGCGCCCTGGCCGCCGCCGAACAACACCTGAACGACGCAGGCACCGACCGGCCCGCCTGGTGCGCCTGGATGTCCGAAGCCGACCTCGCCGTCGACACCGGACAGACCCTCCTAGACCTCGGCGACACCCGCCGCGCCCACCAGCTCATCACCGAGGGCGAGCACCTGCTGCCCGCCTCCCGGGACAAAACCCGCGGCGTATTCCTCACCTACCGGGCTGCCAGCTACCTCGATCAGAAGGATCCCGAACCTGCGGCAGCCGCCGCCACCGAAGCCCTCCAGCTGGCCCGCCGCATCGGAGCACCCCGCTGCGTCACGCTCGTCAACGACCTCCTCCCCCGCTTCGGGCCCTACACCCAGACCCAGGGCGTCCCCGAACTGCTCCATCTCGCTGCCGCCTGACTCGCAGTGATTGTGTCGGCGGTCGCAGACAATGCGCAGGGTCTCACTCATCACGCTTCAAGGGCTGCGGCCGCCCTCGCCGAGTAGGCCGTGCCGTCGTGGGGGCGCCGCCGCGCCCTGGACCTGTACGAGGCGATCCCCGCACAGCACCACCGCGAGCGCGCCGTACGGGAACTACGCGACGTCGTCGCCAGCTGACCTCGATCGCTCCCACAGCGGGCGGGCACGCCCGGTTCCCTCGCAGTGGAAGCACTGGCCGCCCCCTGGTGTGCTGTGGGAACCGAGGGTGCCGATGGAGTCCCGCAGGAGCTGGGTGAGGCCTGCGATGTGGCCGGTGTGCAGCGGCAGTTCCTGCCGCTTGCCGACCATGACCTCCAGCACGACGTCGGGTACGAGAGCGAAGTCGCCGATCCGACTGCCCCCGGGGAGGCCGCGCGTCACCGTATCGATCAGTGCCTGTTTCTGAACCCGATACCAGCACGTCAACGGCCAGCAGCCCGGAATGGGAGCTTTGTGTAAACGTTCGGGGAACGGTCACTGCGACCGCTCCCCGAACGGAAACCGGTGGGGCTCACGTGACAACACGTGACAGATGCGGCGTACGTGCTGGGGCAGCTCATCAGAAGGGTCATTCAGGGACCGGAAAACCGGCAGCTTTGCGACGGCTGGCCCCCGCTCCGCCGCTGGCCTCACCTTTTCTGAAGCGAGTTGATGGTGTCGATGACGTCCTGGAGAGTGACCCACTTCCCGACAGCGTCGTCGAGAACGTCGACGCCGAACTGCTCCTCCAACCTCACAGCCAGCTTCCCCCTGCTAGCCGTGTCCGTGATGTCGTCAAGCGGCAGGCGGTTGTTCAACGCCTGCCCGAGGTAATCGAGATCGAGGGCCAGTTCCTCGATAATGAGGTCCCTCATGTCGTCGTCGATGCCTTCCAGCATGTGAGCCTCTCCTTACTGAATCCGGACGTCGATCAAGTGATCGCTCTGAGTGATCATTGCGGACCACGCCCGAGGCGGAGGGGCGACGCACGGAAGACCCCCTGAAGGAGCACACATGCGCCACGTGGGTCTTTTGCCACAGCCTCAGCAAGGCGCAGAGGGCTCCGAAGACCAGCATGGCGAGGTGAGAGGGGCCGCAGCGGCCCCGGGGTAGAGGCACCAGGGGCAGGTTCAGAAACAGGCACTCAGCTTGTTCTTTATGGTCTGACCTGGTCACGTTCGGCGAGGCTCTCAGGTCGCCTGGCCGTTTTGCCCACGTTGTAGCGGGTAGCGGGACGCCGGTTCTTCGAGCCGAGGGGTCTGCCGGGGCCTGCACGGTTGGGTTTCGGCGCACGGGCCGGACAGGGCAGGTCCGGACGCAAGTTTCTGAACCCCCGGCGGACCCGCGCGGAGGTGAGGCGGCCGGGCTCGACCGGCTTCTCCCAGGGACGGCGTAGATCCGCGACCAGCGGCCGGGCGAGACGGAGTTGGGTATGGGCCGCAATGATCAGCCAGGTCCACCGGTCAGCCGCCTGGGGTGTGCGGAGTTTCGGGCGGGTCCAGCCGAGGGTCTGTTTGATCATCCGGAAGGCGTGTTCAAGGTCGAATCTGCGCAGGAACGCCTGCCAGCGTAGATCGACGTTCTCACCGGTCAGGCTGGTGGCCGACGTCCACAGCCAGACGGGGAGTGGATCGTGGCCGCCGGGCAGTCGGTCGACCTCCAGGCGGATCAACGTGCCCTCGATTAAGGGGAGTTCGCCGGTGTGGTCGATCCATGCGGAGCGGGTGGTCAGACGAGGATGGATACGGTCGCAGGCCATCGCGCGCGCGGTGCCGTAGCGGTCGGTGACAGCTGCGGTCGCAGCATCGGGCTCGCCCCAGGTGTCGGGCTTGGCGAAGCGGAACTCCTTGCCGTGCTTCGGCGGGCGCCCGCCCTGTGGCGGCGAGATCCAGGGAACCGGGACCGGCTTGCGCATCACGCGGTCGGTGCGCATCCGCCCCAGGACCTCAACCGGCAGCCCCTCCAGCAGATAGGCCATGCGCGGAGCGTCGTAGCCGGCGTCGAAGACAATGAGGATGTCGCGGTCACCCGGGTGCCAGCGGCCCATCTCGATGAGGTCGGTGACGACCCGGCGGACCTGGGCCGCGGTGACCTCGGCGACGTCGTCGGCCGGTCCCAGCCGCAGCGCGTCCAGGATCTGGCACCACGAGGTCCGACCCGACTCCAGCGCGGCGACGAACGAGTACGGCCAGCCGGGCACGAACTGGTCCGAGGAGCGTCCGCTGCGGCCGTAGACGTGACAGAACAGGCGGTCCGGGCTGGTTGGCGCGTCCGGACGGAGCCAGTGGGTGATGTCCACCGCCAGGACCAGGCGTCCGTCAGCGGCCTCGGGCTGCGGCAGCCCGGCCAGCACCTGCCGCAGTCGCGGCACCTCGACGTTCCCGCAGTTGAGCGCCTCGTACATCGCGCCGTGCCCACGCCGGTGTTCTGCCGTCAGCGTGAGGTCCACCGGCGTGGTCACCGGCCCATCCGCACACAACAGTGCATCGGTCAGCTCGAACAACGTGTCCCCGCGCGCGGTCAGGCAGTCGAAGAAATCGTCCCGGAAGCGTGACGCCACCGCGAACGGCTCCCGGACGGCATCGTGATGCAGCAGACTCATTCCCCCACGGCCTTCGTACTGGTCAAGTGCCTCTTTGGTCGGAGCACAGGATCAGACGGAGGCCGTGTTCACGTCCCCGGAATCCTCCTACGAGCGGTCACGTTCGGGGCATCGTTCGAAGTGCGGCTGTTCGGCTTGGCCAGCGGACAGGGCGCTGTGCGGTTCGTCGCAGCGCCTTCATTCAGCGTGGTTGGCGAGTGCTGCTCATGTAGACGTCAGCGATCAACGAGCGGAGCACAGTGCGCGGTCGACGAGAGCCGTAACGTCTTGGATCTGCCGAGTGGCGCTGCTTTCATCGCCCGGTCGGCTGTGCAAGGAGACCGTGACGATGGTCCGGCCGTCCGGAGTCGTGGCAGGCCACACCAGGTATCCGAATCCGTCGCCGCTGTGCCCCCAGTACCCGCCGCCGCAGGACAGTGGTGCCCAGAACAGGCCGAGCCCGTCGCGCGTACCCGGTGGAAAGCCGCGGTCTGCGGGGACTTCGACGGTGCGCTGCATCTCAGCCTGCTGGGTGGGGGGCAGAAGCCTGCCTTGCACCAGTGCCGTGAAGAACCTGCTGGTGTCCGCAGCTGTACTGATCATCGACCCGTCGGCATCGGCGTCGAAGGGCAGGTAGGCGACCGTGGTGTCGGTCATGGCACCACCCGGCTCGAACTGCTGGTAGTCCCGGGCATGAGGGCCGGGCAGGAACGGCCAGTTGCTGGGTGTGAGAGTGCGGGTGAGCCGCAGCGGATGAAGAATTCTGGCCCGGACCTCGTACTCCCATGAATGGCCGGTGACGGCCTTGATGACCATGCCAAGGAGTACATAGTTGGTGTTGGAGTACTCCCAGCCGGCACCGGGTGCGAAGGACGGCTGGTGCTTCATCGCGAGGGCCACACGTTGTCGGGAGGTGTAGGTGGTCCAGCGGTTCGCAAGATACCCGGCCGCGCTGAGATCAGGAACGACGTCTCCGATGTAGTCGGGCAGCCCGCTGGTGTGCTGGAGCAACTGGCGCAGCGTGACCCGGTGCCCGTCATTGCCGTGGCCGTGGCCGCGGACCAGGCCGGGCAGCCACGTGTCCACCGTGTCGTCCAGCGACAGGCGGCCTTTGCCGGCGAGCTGGAGCAGTACGGCCGCGACGAACGTCTTCGTGGTGCTGCCGATCCTCACGTAGCCGTCCGTGGCCACAGGCTGCCCGGTGCTGAGATCACCGACCCCGCTACGGACGGTCCACACTCCGTGAGGCGTCTCCAGTCTCACCGATACGCCTGTGATGCCGTCGTCCCGCAGGGCGTCGGCATCACGCTGCAGTTGGGAGAGGCGATCGGGGGCCGCCGCTCTGGATTCTGCCGGAACGAATAACGCCAGAAGGGCGACAGCGAGCACGATCACTGTCCGATGACTGATCCGACTCCGCATGATCGACATGAGGCAACGCTAAGAACGACATGCCTGGCTAACCATCCGGCCAACCAGAGGCCCCATGGTCGGGTTCTCCCCAGTGTGCTACGTAACTGATGTCGTCCGGACCGTCCTCAACCTGCCACGGCTCATGAATATCCACCAGCTACACCGGCCTGTCACACGAAGTCAGACCATAAAGAACAAGCTCAGGTCGTGAAGGTGGCCCATCGTCTCTTTCCCGGAAAGCCCCACCCGCGCCGCGAGGACGAGATCGTCCGGCTCCGCGATCGACAGCAGCGCCGACGGCCGCTCGAACGGCACGCTGTGGCCGACCGGCTCGGGGTGGGCTGCGTGGAGACGGGCCATCGCGTACCAGAGGTCTCCCGGGTAGCCATAGTTCGCTGGCGTCGCTTCCTTCTTCTGCTGCTCGCTGAGGCTCATGGCTGCCTTCCGGTTGATGACGTCGGAATACCTGAGTACGCCGTGGCCAGGGCGCAGTGCGCGCCTTGGCCCTCGTCATCCCGCCGGGCAGCGCGGCAACTTCGGGAGCCGTCCCGCCGGGCGGGCGGTCACGACCGGCGGGTCGTCCTTCGCCTCCTCGAGGAAGCGGGCAGCGAGAGTGCGCGGCTGGTCGGGCAAGCCACCGTTGCGGGGCGGCTTGCCCAGCTCTGTCAGCGGCCTGCCGGTTCGGGGTATCGCTCGCGGCGCCGGTACGGGTCATCGACGCCGATCTCGTACCAGGGCTCGCCACGCTGAAGCCGGGTCAGGGTGTTCACCCACACTGCGATGGCGATGCCTTTCACGTCGTCGGCGAGCGCCTGGAGGCGGTTGTCGAGCAGGTGCTCCTCCTTGCCTGCCAGGACGACGTGCAGCCGCGGGAAGGTCTGGGAGCGGGTGTAGCGGTGGCGCTGCCAGAAGGGGAGGGTGTGGCCGTTGGTGCCGCGGGCGCCTTCCCAGACGCGGTGCCCGGCGTAGCGCTCGTAGTCCCAGACCTCCTTGGCGAGCCGGGCCTGGGACATGGTGCCGTTGTCGAGCTCGAAGAGGCGCACCTCGCTGGTCTTCGTCGGCAGCGCGAGGACGGCGTCGGTGTTGAAGCTCAGGCCGGTCTCCTTGATGGCGTGGTTGACCTCCACCTGCCAGTCGGTCAGGTGCTTGCGGCCGCCGAAGGCGAGGATCATGTCCGTCACCGCGACGCCGTGCGGACCCAACCCGGCCTTCACCGCCTTCGCCCCGGTGCCGGCCTTCGGTCGGGGAGGCAGCTCGTTGCCGTCGGCCAGAGCCCTCTGTCCCGCCGGGGTCAGGTTCCAGATCGGGTGCCTTCCGTCCTTGCCGTTCGTCTCCGCCAGCCCGAGCTCCGCCAGCTTCTTCATCGCCCTGCGCACGTACGACCGGCCGTCCGACTCATCCTTCGTGATCACCTCAGCCATCTGCCGGACCGTGGCTATCCGCACGCATCCCAGCATCCGCAGCGCATCGGCCCGTACCTTCCTGGCCGGAGTGGACTTCTTCCCCTTCGCTGACGTCTCAGGGGAAGGGAGAGAGGTGTCAGCGTGCCGGGAGACCCCTTGTAGGGGGGTGTGAGCTGCGGTGATGGGAACGACGTTGGAGTCGTTCGCGGCACCGTTCACGGCACTAGATTCCGGGCCGCCCGGAGGCCGCTCGGCACCCCCTGACCAGGTTGGGCGCGGCTCCGGCTCGGGCTGCCGGGCGCTGCTGGTGTACGTCATGACAAGTCTCCTCACGCAGGTGGCGCGGGACTCCGGACAGAATCCCGCCGTCACCTGGTAGAGGTGTGGTCAAAGTCGACGGTGTGACACACCGCTGAGTGCCGTTACCGAGCCGTGATCGTCAGGCAGGTGCGGTTGTCCTCTGACACTGAACATGGACCGATTGCCAGGGAAGTTGGACAACCGCTACGTTCCTGCCATCGATGTTGGACCGCGAGCGCTGGGGGCAGGATGGGGGCTCCGGCTCTTTCGCACGGGGATGCTGCATTATCTGCCTTTGAGCTGGACTTTCTTGAGCGTGGGCGTCGACGTTCCTACCTGCGCGACTCCGACTCCCGGAAGGCAGCCCCGGCCTGGGAGCGCCTGGCGGGGGTCACCGGCCGAGACCCAGTCCTCTTACGGGAGGTCCCCGAACGGAAGCAGTGCGTAGAGTGCGGCAGACCCCTGCCGATCGGGGAGACTCTCACGTCGCGTCGGCGATGTTCCCAGGCTTGCCGCCAGAAGAGCTACCGCAAGCGCCATCCCAAGCCGCTGAAAACCATACGGATCACCAACTGTCAGGGATGCGGCAAGGGGCTCTCCTACCACCGGCAGCCACGTCAGTACTGTTCACAGGCTTGTCGGCAAGCCACCTACCGCACACGGATGAAAGCGGCCTTCCCTCCGCAGATCCGGGCCAAGAGCTGCCAGGCCTGCGAGGCTCCTCTCGTCGCGGGCCCCACCAACAAGATCTACTGCTCGAAGCGCTGCAGCCGCTGGGCCTACATCAACCGACGCATTGACCGCGGCCTCCCACCTTTGCCCCAGCCCGCCGCGGACATCCCTCGGGGCCTCCAACCCGACTGCTGCGTCGTCTGCGGAACGTCACTCACCTGGGGCACCACCGGACAGGTCCGGTTGACCTGCTCAGGCTCCTGCCGATCAAAGCGCGCCTACTGGCGCAAGAAGGAGAAGCTCACCAGCTGTGACCGGTCGGGATAGTTGTCACCAGCTTGGACGTGCGATCTGGACGTCATCCCAGTTCTGAGCGGGGTAGTTGTCATCGCTTGGTCGTTCTTGTTGTCACTACCTCGTGATTTCCATGCTTGCTGTCACCGGCCCGGGATTTTGTGGCCGCTGGCTGGGCTCGGGTACTTCCTTGCCTATCGATGCCCGGTCGCCGCTCGCCCGGGGTGCAACAGGTCGAACCTGATGTTCCGCCATAGGGTGCGGAAGGGGGACGTATCGTCATCGGCCAGGTGGTCGTGGGGGAGCGCCCAAGACTTGACCGGCGTGGTTGCGGCGGTGACGGCCGGCCAGCCCGGGTCGCCGGTGGCGGCGAAGTCGGCCCAGGAGCAGAGCATGCGCTGGGAGAGGGCGCGGTCGAGCTCATCGGGCGGGCCGCCGATGAGGAACTCGGCGCCGAGAGCGTCCAGGTTGCCGAACGCGAAGGGGATATCCGCGTTGTGCCAGGGCCGGGCGTCTGCGCGCCTGCGGGCGAAGCGGGCCAGATAGGACCGGCCGCCAGCCTTCGCGTGCTGCTCGGCGAGGCGGGTGGTGTACTCGCCGAACTTCGCGTCGCCGAACATCGAGAGGTAGCGGTCGAGCACCGGTGCGTCGGGCATGGACGTCCGGTAGTCGTTGACCAAGTGGGCCGGCAGGCGCAGGGCTTCGGCGAATTCTTCCAGTTCTGCCTCGCTCGTGACCTCCCGGACGGCTCCGACCGCGTGGAGGAACCAGCATTCCTCCAACGTGTGGCATGCGAGTAGGTCCACGTCCCGTGCCGCCCCGGAGGCGATCAGGATGAGCGGGTCCGCGGGCAGAACCTCGCCGTCGACGACGGGTTGAAAGATCACCGGGTCATAGGCATGGATCGTCGCCACGGGGACGGTCCCGCACTGGGCGGCGACCTTGTCGGAGGCGGCCATCAGAGCCTTGGGCGGTACGGACAGCAGCCCCTCCGCCGTCGGTGCGACCCCGGCCTCCGCGGCGATCCGCTCAGCGACCGCCGCTGCGAGTTCGACCGTGTAGAAGGCATTGGGCACGCTGTGGGCAATGGCCCGCCGGAACAGCCCCTTGATCTGCTGCATCGCCATCAGGCAGGCGACCGAGCCTGCCCCGGAGGAGTGCCCGGCGACGGTGACGTTACCTGGGTCGCCGCCAAAGGCCTCGATGTTCTCCTGAACCCAGCGCAGGGCGGCGGCCTGGTCCAGAAGACCGCGGTTGTCGGAGAAGCCGGGCACGTGGCCGAAGCCCTCGAAGCCCACCCGGTAGTTGCAGCTGACCACTACCAGCCCGGCGCGGGCCAGGGCCGCGCCGTCGAAGTCGGGCTGAGCCGAGGAGCCGAAGGTGTAGGCGCCGCCGTGGATCCAGAAGAACACCGGCAGCGCGCCGTCATGCGTGTGCTCCGGCAGCCACACGTTGACGGTGAGAACATTTTCGTCCCCGGGGCGCCACACGGGCGCCCCGGGCAGCTCAGCTGACTGCGGCGAGATGGGTCCGAAGGCCGTGCAGTCCCGAATCCCACCCCAGGCCGGCGCTGGCTGCGGCTCCCTGAATCGACGGGCGCCGAACGGCGCGGCTGCGTACGGGATGCCGAGCACCGCAGTGACGCCGTTAGTGGGCCCTCTGCCCTGCACACGGCCCCTCGCTGTCCAAAAGACCACCTCAGCACCCGATTGCTTATTCATTGCGCGCCAGTCTCACCCGTCAACAGGCTGCCACGCGAGTGAGTTTGAATCCGCCGGCAAGGGATCGACAGGCCCTCGGAGGCATCTCGACCAGTCACACCAGCAGCGACTGACCGGTCCAACTTCGATGGCAAATGTCCCGTCTCGATTGATCTGGTTCGGAGTCAGGGCTGGGACCTGCGAGGACCAGATCGCTTGAGACGATGAGCTCCCTCGAATCTCATGTGATCTGGTCCGCTGCCCGCAGATGGTGTCCGTCGTCTCAATCGTTGTGGTCCGCCGGCGGCGTTCGAAGTGGCTGCAAGACTGCATGTCGAGCCAGGTCTGGCTACCCGCCCGCGAAACGTGCTGCCAGGTCCATGGCCTCCTGGGTGAGTTTGATGTGCAGGCCGGCGTCGTCCTGGGTGGCGACCTGGGTAAGGCTGCCCTCGTGCCACCAGAACACCGAGGGGCTCAGCGCGCCCGGTGACTGCTCGAAGCCCATGGCGGCGAACCGGGCCATGGCGTGCAGCGAGGAGGCCACGTTCCTGTCGCGGACGACGTGGAAGGCGAGTTGGTGCCGGTGCGGCAGCGCGACCAGGATTCCGTCCGGCGCCGGTGCGTCCTTGGTATAGCGGAGGACGACCTCGTCCAGGACCAGGGCGAGGCTCGCGATGAAGTACGAGCCGCCCATCAGCACGTCGAAGTGGGAGCCGTCCTTGTCCCTGACCACCTTGTGCTTGTCAACGCGGACGGCTCGTAGGTTCTGGAACGCACGGTCCCGAAGCGCCGTGATGTCACCCAGGTTGGAGAGGGAGTCCGCGGTCAGCATGTCGACGGTTTCCGGGAGGTCGAGCGCCAGCACCTCCAACAGCCCCGGGACCGATTGGGGACCGTACCCGAAAGCCTTCAGGAGCGTGGGATCGCTGGGAATGAAGCGGGGGTAGAGCTGGGCCAGGAGCTGTTCGTGCAGTAGGGCCTTGAGAGCCTGAGGTCCATCCATCGATCGGATGACCCGGTCGACATGTTCGTCTACGAGCGCCCGCCAGCACCGGGGGCCGCGGCTGTCGTTGTGGCACACGGCCGCAAGATTGGAGAGGCCGAAGCGCCAACCCGAGTCCGTGGTCACGCGACCCGGTTCGACCGTTACCTCGATGCCGCGCTCCGCGAATGCCTCGCGGACGAAGGTACGCAACCGGGCAGCCTCCGCCTCGGACAGGAACGCGAACTCCCCGTCGCGCGGCAGGTCCACCCCATCACGACGCTCTCCGCGCCGAAATATCCCCACCAGGTCCCCAATCGCTCGAAGATGCGGATCATAGCCTCGACCGGCCCAGGCGCCTTCTTCAGGTGTTCACGCCCGGCGGAAGGTCGGACGCCGACGGCCCCTCGACTTCCCCCGGTGACCTTTTTCCACGCCTGGAACCAGATCACCTGAGGCAACGAGCGAACCAGACCAGATCATCTGAGATTCGGACCAGGCCGACTGAGACGGGACAGCAAACAATCCAACTCCGATGTCAGAGGACAGGCTGTCCTCTGACGCTGAACCTTGACCGATTGCCACTGAAGTTTGACCTCTGTGTGAGCCACAGCCCTCGTCTGCTCCCCTTCAGGCCCGCGGATATGCTCGCGCCATGCGACGACAGGGACGAATGGTCAAGGCGGCTCGATGGCTGGCGGTTTGGGCCGTGTTCACCGTCGCCATGCGCTTTGTCACCGGCCTCGCGGACATCTACAGGGGCTGGTTGTCCACTGCGGTGACGTCCGCGTTGGTGGTGGCCTCCTGGTGCGTGGTCCCGTGGCTGCGGTCCCGCAGGGAGTACAAAGCCACAGCGCAGTAGCCAGACGACGAGATGGGAACGTCGTATCCCCGGATGAAACTCGCCGGTCAAACTTCAGTGGCAATCGGTCAAGGTTCAGCGTCAGAGGACAGCGGCGCAGAGTTCGGCGACGATCGCGAACGACGTCGTCACCATCGGCACCGCCATGGCCGGCGGCATCACCGCGTGCGTGGTCTGGCCGTGCGCCATGCCGTTGCGGATCTGCCGACCGTAGTCGAGGTACTCCGCCTGCCGGGCCGTCAGGATCCCGTCGGCGGCGCCCTGCTTGATGAGCTGGTGCAGCGGCTTCTTGCCCGCGTCCGGGATCCGGTCGCGCAGCACGATCTCCACCGCGATCAGGGAGTGCATGACCGCCACGGTGGAGAACTCGTAGCAGTAGTACGACTGGCGCAGCAGCTCGCGGGCCGTCCGCAGGACGGTCGCCGCGGCCTCGGGAACGCCGGCGGGCACGACCAGGTCCTCAACGAGGTCGTGCATGTCGGCGTAGCTGCCGACGAAGAGGTGGGCGCGTTCGTCCGGGACCGGGAACGGCGGCCGCTGCGTGGTCATCACCGAAGTCTCCCAGGGGCAAGCCCCGGGCGGCAGCGGCTTTTCCCCGGGGTATCGCGCAGCGTGCCGGGACGGAGATTTCTCCTCACCGGAATGGGCGGAATGTCGCAGGTAGCGGAACTGGACAAGGGGCAACGCAGGCGCCGGCCAGGCGAGGCAGCTCACCGTCGGTGCGCAGACTCTGTCCACAGGCATCCGCTCTGAAGATCACGTACGGGCCGCCGCGATCGGCGCGGCGGCCCGTACGTGAGGAGCCTTCATGCCCACCATCACCCTGCTCGCCCCGATGACCCCGGACGCAGCGATCAGCGCGTTCAGCTACCTCCGCGCCGTCCAGGCCAACGACGTCGAAGCCGCCCGCGAGTTCGCTGGCACCGAACCGCGGATGCCCGAGCTGCTCGTCGACGTCGCCGAACGGATCGTCGTGCCCGTCACCGCGCTGCCCGGCCCGGAAGCGGGCGAGCCGTGCGCGGACACCTTCGCCCTGGAGGCCCTCGGACGCGTCTTCGTGACCTCGCTGCGGACCTGGACACAGACCGAGCCGGACGCAGCGGATGGCATCGCCCGCTCCGTCATCGACTTCGCCGCGCAGTTCCTCACCGAGGACCACGAGGACGTCGCGGACACCCTCCGTCAGCTGGAGGCCGTCGGAGTAGGCCAGGCCCTCGATGCGCATCCCGCAACGGCCGGTGGCCAGCCGGTGCGCCTGTCCATCGTGTAGTGCGCATCGGCGACGGTGGTGGTGCGTACGCGGCAATCAGGCACGCACCACCGCCGCACACCGCACCGCACCACCCATCGTGGTGCGCTCCATCGGCATCGCCGCACCGCACCGGGCGCGCGCCACGGCCGGGCGGGTTCCTCTATCACACACCCCCTTGACCGCGACCCGATCGGCGAGCTGCGGCGAGAGCTGTCTGCCGAATAGCGAGGCTGGTCAAGGGAAAACGTTCGCTGGCCCGAGGCGACAGGGGGTCGGCTGGGCGCTCTGCGCACTCGGATTCCGTGCGGTGCGAGCCGGGTTCGGTGCGGTGCGCAGGACGATGCCGGGCATCGCGCAGGTGCGCATCGAGTGCCGTGGGAGAGTGCCCGGCATCGCCGGTGCGCACTGGTGCGGTTCAACGTCCGTACCGGGTGCGCATCGGATGTCAGGCACTCGATGCCGGGCATCGTCCGGTCCGCTGCATCGTCACCACAGCCACGCGTGGGAGTGTCGCAGCCGGGACAGGGCGCGCGCGTCGCGTCGCACGGCCGCGCTGCCGATGCGGTTGCGCCGGGGGCGGGGCTGGCGGGACTGCCCGGCGCAGACGCGCCGCTGTCCCGCCTGTTGGAGCCGCTGGCGCTGCAGGAGCAGCCGCTTCTTCCTCTCAGCCTTGGTCAGCGGCTTCCGGGGCCTCTTCCAGATCGGCTGCCAGGGCGGCGGCCCAAGCACGTCGGCACGTTCCTGGGCTCCTTGTCGCACGCGGGCGAGGGCAGCCTCGATCCTCGGGTCGTTGGGCGGTGTGGTCATCTGACTCCTCCAGTGGGTGTGCTCGGGCCGGGCTGGATTCCGGGCTGCTGGGTGCGGGGCGGTGGGGAGGGCTGCGGCCGGGGGCCGTGTACGGCAGCGCGTTCCCTGATGCCGTCCTGGAGCTTGGCGGCCATCTTGGCGACGGCAGCCTCGATCACCCGGCGGCTCTCCTCCACCGCGGCGACATCGGTCATCTGCTCCTGGTCCCGGCCCGCCACTCGGACCGCGTGCCCGGCCCGGGGCTCGGCCCTCTCTCGCATCGAGCGCGGCGGCGATGCGGCGGGCACGGAGACGGAGTGCGGCAGGGAGCGGGAGCCGAGCCGGTGCGAGCGGCGCACCGCGTGGACGCGGGCGGTCAGGGCGCCGGCGGCGAGGCGGGCCTTCTCGTAGCGGGACGCCGACCGGGCGCGGGTCAGCGGGCGGATCACCGACTGGTCCTCGAGGTCGTGCGGGTACAGGGCGCGCAGATCGGCGGTCATCATCCGGCCGCGTCCGACGGGACGGACGTAGTCGTCGACGACCGCCTGCACGATCTGGTCGTCCAGGCCCGGCTCGTGGGGTCGGCCGCGCAGGACGTAGGCGAGGTGGCGGCGGGCTTCGGCGAGCAGATGGTGGCGCTTGAACGCGCCGCGCAGCACGTACACCACGGCGCTGATGTCGACGGCCGCCAACACGATGTCGACGACCGGCCGCACCCGCGCCCACACCGCCGCGGCCGCCGCCCGCGCCCGCGCCCGCTCCGCCAGCCGGTACACCGTGCAGGCGCCGAACGCCCGGATCGCCGACTTCCGCCAGCCCTCGCGCAGCTCGGACAGCGACCGCGCCACCTTGCGCTTCGGCGGGCGGGTCCGGTCAGCGGCCTGCCGGTCCAACGCCTTGGCGGCCCGCTCCCCCGGCGCGTGGCCGTGGGCCTCTTCGTAGTCGGCCATGAAGATGGGCAGCGCGTCCGCGATCTGCTGACGGCGGGTCGACTGCCAGCCGATGAGCCGCTGGTCGATCCCCGCGATTTCAAGGACCGGCCTCCGGCCGGGAGTCACCTCACGCGGCTCCCACGCCCACCCGAGCCGGGCAGACACCTCCTCCATGAAGTAGAGGGTGAACAGGGTGTCGGCCACGACGATGTGCTCCAGCATCGAGTCCGCGGACCAGTTGCCCCACGTCCCTTTGCCATCCGGCCGCCGGGCACGGATGGAAATCACTGCATGATCGTGAAGCAGCGGTTTTCCGGCTCTGGACTCGTAGTGCCGGAACACCGCGACGATCAGCCCGTCCTTCACCGGCTTGCGGTGCTTGCCGCCGCTCCCCCAGCGGATCTCCACGACCGAATCCTCAAGCCATCCCAGCGCCTTGTCCCGGGCGATGTCCTGGCACAGCTCCAGCACACTGCGAATCACGTCGTCCAGCAGCGCCCACGCGATGTGAACGGTCGACGGCGCCCGGAACGTCAAATCCATGGCCAGCCAGGGCGACCGCTCCTTCGCCTTCTCGGTCTTGGGCGACTTGTTGTGCTCGATCGGCCTGCCCAGCACCGTCGCCCGCCGCGCCTTCGCCGGGCTCTTGCCCCCCTGAAGATGCTCGCGCTCGATCCGGTCAGCGTCCGGGTGCCGGCCTTCACCCAGAAGCAGTTCGGCCTGCCGCTCGGTCACCACATCGCCGACGGCCAGACCGACCGCAGCCAGGCCTCGGCCCGTCCAGAACCCCGGCGGGACACCCGCTTCGTCCTGGGCATCGCTCAACGGCTTGCCCGCCGGGCGGTGGCCGTCGCCGACCATCACGCCGTTGCAGTAATACGGCCACCCTCCCGGGCCGATCTTCGCTTCGCTGATCACACACCCATGGAAACCCGTCCGTGACCTGCGTAAAAGCGTGATCCAGGGTTCATCCCGCCGGGCGGGAGGCCATCACCACATCTTTACCGCCGAGCCCGCCAGGCGGGCCGTGCCGCTAGCCCACGACGGTAAGCCGCCGCCGTGTGCACCCTCCCGCCCATGAGCAACGGACCCCTCTACGGAGGCCCCTACCCGCTGTGCCGTCGACCGCTCCGGATCGAGTACGGCCGCACCCGCCACTCCGCTCAGCTAGACCACCCGGCCCGCGTGTGGATCACCGGGTACCGCTGCGCCAGCTGTGAGGCCACCCGGCCCGAGCAGTGGACGGTGGCGATGCGGGACCGCTACGAGGACGACTGACGACGCCGTGCGAATGCTGCGGTGCGACGGAGAAGGGCCGGTTTCCCAAACTTGGGAAACCGGCCCTTCTCCGTCGCACCGCAGAGGCTCACCTCGCAGCGGCGGTCTGGCTGTCCCGATGCTTGATCAGCAGGTCCACCATCTTATTGAACTCGTCAGGCGGCATCTTGTGGATCAGGTACACCGCCGCAGATGCACCGTCGTTGTAGGGGAACAACTTCGGCTGTTGTCCTGCGGCCTGATCCTCATCGGCTGGTTCGTCGTTGTGGGATCGCGGTTCGGGAACAGACTGCTCTGTGCCGTCTTCCTGGTGTCGTTCGTCCGCGTCCGATGCCGCCGTACCAGGATCATCACGACGTGATGGTTGAGCGTCGTCCTTGACTACCGAGGCGCCGGAGGACGATGCCGTCGTCGCGTCGTCCTGTATTACGCGGTAATGGCTGCCCGGCTTCTCGGAGTCCTGACCGGCTGACGCGGCACCCTTCGCTGCCCCCTTCTGGCTGCGTTCCTGCTTCTCCGCGTCCTTGCGAGCCCGTTCTTTCTTGAGCTCCTTGAGAGCCGCTTCCTGCTCGGCAGCGGGCTTGTTGCCCACCGCTCGCAGCAGGTTGATGGGCTCCTCGCGGATCTTTGCCTGGAGTTCGGGAGTGAGGTTGAGCAGAGCCAGGCGTTGCGACACCCACCCTTGGGTCCGGTGCAGCCGTTTGGCCAGTGCGGTCTGGCTGCCGTGGATCTTCAGGAGCCGGTCGAGGGCGCGTGCTTCGTCGAGCTCTTCGAGGTCTTGGCGGTGGATGTTGGCGACGAGTGCGGACTCGAGGAGTTCCTCGGAGGTACTGCCCTGGTCGTCACTGACCATGATCTTGATGCTGGTCAGTTCTGCTTCGCGGGCGGCGGCGAGGCGGCTACTTCCGTCGATGACGACGTGGGTGGTGTCGGCTTCGAGGTCGGCTTCGCGCTCGGGGTTGGCGGCGATGTAGGCGTCGCGGTTCATCACCGTGATTGCCTGCTTCTGGCCGTGGGTCTTAAGGCTTCCGGTGAGGTCTGTGAGGTCACCGAGGCTGGAACGGGGGTTGTCGGGGTTGAGGCTGATGCGGTGCGGGGGGAGTTCGGTGGGCGGGGCGATCCCCTCAGTGGGGACGCCTGTGGCGGCGGCTACGGCTTGCCGGCGTGCGCTGACGCCGCGTACTCCCCCGCCGAAGCGGCCTGCGCCCAGCTGGTCGGCCTTGCTCATGCGATCTCCCGGGCCAGTGCGCGCATCCCGATCGCCTGCTGTGACTTGGGCGCGTATGACAGCAGGGGCTGCTTCATTCGGACTGCTTCCTTCTGTTCCTTGAGGTCGCCGATGAGGCCGACGACGCGTGGATCCTTTATGTCGACCCATCCCTGCAGTGAGGATGTGGCGATGAAGCCGCGTCGGGAGTCGTAGAGGTTTACGACGATGCCGAGGTAGTCGATGTCGATCTGCAGGTCGCCGCGCAGGTCGTCGATCTGGGTGGTGAGCAGTTCGTAGGCGTCTGCGGAGCTGTCTTCGGCCTGGACGACGATCAGGGCGCCGGACTGGCCGGGCTTTTCTCCGTCACGGCGGCGGCCGTAGTAGGCGGCGGCGTCCATGCTGAGGCCGAGGCTCGGCGGGCAGTCGACAAGGATCACGTCGTAGTCCGCTTCGAGCGGGGCGAGCGCGCGTTCGAGGGCGGCTTCCCGGGCTCGTACGGCGGACAGACGCACGTCAAGGAGGAAGGCGTCGTTGCAGGCGGGCAGAAGATGGAGCCGACCGCTGAAGGCGTCGTCGTCGATCGCGACGATGAGGTCGCGGAGGTCGCCCTTGGGGTCGCCCGCCATGTGGTTGGTGAGGCTGTCGCCGTTCATCGGCAGTGGGGTGGCGCCGAGTTGGTTGGTGAGGTGGCACTGCGGGTCGAAGTCGACGAGCAGGACGCGCAGACCGAGGCCGGGCAGGTTCTCGATGTCGAGGGGATCGTTCGCAGGTTCGTTGCCGGCTTGTTCGTCGCTGGCGCGGAGCGCTTTCGCCAAGGCTTTGGCGACACGGACGGAGTGCAGGGTGTTGGGGTCTTCGGCGAGTGCTTCGCCGAGTCCGGCTGTGATGGCTGTCTTGCCGACGCCGCCCTTCTGGTTGCAGACGACGATGCGTCGGGTGACTTCGGGGCGTTCGACTTCGGGGGCAGGGTTGGAGTCGAGCCATAGCTGGACGGACTGGGCGAGGCCCTGGATGAGGGAGAATCGGCGGTCCGTGACGACTTGACGCAGCTCTTCCCACTGTCCGGGGGGCAGGAAGGTGGAGAAGGTGTCGGCGCCGGCGGTGTCGATGGTTGCCGTCGCGGAGGCCAGGCTGCACCAGTCACTGATGCCCTGTTCTACGGCGGCCTGGATCTCGATACCGTGCTGGGCCGCTCTGATCTTGAGGTTCTGCCGGAGCCATCCCGGCAGCTTGGAGACGACCTTCTCGCGGTCGCTGGAGGTGGCTGGCGAACTCATGCGGGACACCTTACTAACGTCCTTGATCGATTGCGCTATCGGCACGTTAGTTTGCAAGACATGTTGGGTCGTCAGCGAACCACCCAGGCCATCGCTGTCCTTCTCGGCCTCAGACTCCTCGTGGACGGCGCGCTGTCCGCGTCTGAGCCCCAGGCTGCCGCCGACATGCCTTGACCAGCGGGTTCGTGGCCGACAATGGCCATGCTGATCGACTGGGTTGGGAAGCATGACGCACGACGAATACGCCGAACGCTGCGAGGAGTTCTTCGCGGTGGGCGGATTCACGCAGGTCCGGAAGCTCACCGCATCCGGACTGGTGGAACTCGGGCCCGCCCCGGTGCTCTATCGATGGCTCGGTCAGGCCGGGCGCGGGCCCGGCCGCCTGTGGTGGTCGACATAGCGCTGCTTAACGGTGGCGGCAGGGTGACTTCTGCGGCTGTCTGACCGCCCGGCCGGGGTTTCGCGCTGACAGCAGGGGATCCAGTCGACCAGAGTCCGGGCATGGTGCAGAACCTAATTGCCGCGTTTAGCCTGCTCATCGGCATGGCAGGTTTGACACTGAGTTATGCAGCTCACCGGCAGAAGGTCCGGCAGGAGAGCCAGGAGTACGCACTCCACACGGAGGAACTGGAGAAGTTCCAGCGCGATCGGGAGCGGGAGCGGCAGCTACGCGAGCAAGAACAAAGCGCCCGGCGACAGCGGGAACAGCTTCAGGCATCCATGATCAGAACGAATGTCGTGCGACTCGTGTCCCCTCTGAACAGCAACTGGGTCGTCCCGAGGGTCGTGGTTCAGAATCGGTCAAACCAATTGGTGAGGGACGTGCGCGTGTCCTTCGGCGACGAGGTGATCGGCGAGTTGATCTATCTCGACACCGGCGAGGAGACCTTCCCGCTGCCGCCCACAGAGTCCAGTGAGGCTGGCTACCAGGAGCGCATCATCCTCGAGTTCACAGACATCGCCGGGATCCGTTGGCGCCGCGAGCGCTTCGGCACCCTGCGACGCGCCCGCCCGGGTACCAACGGCTGGGAGGACCCAGAGCCGCCCGTTATCGAGCAGGGTGCCACGGGCCCGAGGTGGTGCCCCGCCCCGGATACGCCTGTGCGTGGGCTCCCAGCGCCGCCTCCGCCAGGGCCTCTACAGGAGGACGAGTCCAGGGGCTGGGCCCCACCCGGGGCGGCGCAGAGGGGGACAAAGGTGCCAGTATGGCGACGTAGCGTCATCCATTGGCCATCGGTCGTGCTCGTTTCAGTGGGGTTGATCGCAGGAGGTCTTTGGTGGTTCCTCCACCACTAGGTCCGCCGGCCAGGCAGACGCAATGACTGCGTTCGCAGGCAGCACGCCCCCATCAGCGGGCCACGGACTATTACCCGGTAATAGCTCCGGCTGCCGGAGCCGGTCAGGTCGCACGCTATTACCGGGTAATAGGCGATCGCTGCAGCCTCAGAGGCAGGCGCTGCACTCGGCAGAGCGGGGCCGCTGTCCGGGCACTGCGCCGAACACGAAACACAAGAGGCCCGTACGCCCCGCAGGCTCACGGGACATACGGGCCTTTGCCGTGCGGGTGTTGATGGTCAGATCGCCCCGCTCTTCAGCTTCTCGGCGAGGTCCCGGCCGGAGAGGTGGATGTACTGCAAGGTCGTGTCGGTGTGGCGGTGACCGGCGAACTGAAGGCCGCGGACACCGCGATCAGCGCCCGCTCGTCGTCCAGGTCGTTGGCGTAGGCCTCGCGTTCCTTGGCCGTCCAGGCGGAGGCGCCGGAGTCCCAGGCCTCGGCGAGAGGGACCAGGTGGTCGACGAGGACGATCTACCCGAGAGCGCGGACGCACGGCTGGACGGCGCCGGACAGCGGGACGGGAGCACGGGACGTCCCGATAGATGTCGGACGACCACCCTGGCCGCGGGTCCTGGCAGCGTGAACACGAGCGCCAGCCCCGTCGATTGGCCGATGGGCTGGCGGGGGTGGTGTACGCGCTCGTGCCGGGTCGCGGGCGTTGATCCAGGCGGGAAGCGGCCCGAGGCTGCGGCGAAACAGGGAGCTTGGGAAAGGCTTGGTCAGGGTGAGGTAACGATTGTGCAGGTCGCCTCTTGTTCATCCCGCGGCTCTACTCGCATAGACGTGGGCGGTGGTGTCATGCCGTCAGCCGCCCGGCGCCCCCACTGTCCGGGCCGATCCCGCAGGAGTTCCCCCTTATGCGTCGCTTCACCGCCACTACCTGTGCCCTTGCCCTGGCGGCCGCCGGCATGATCGCCGCTTCGGCCGGCACCGCCCAGGCGTCGACCTGCTCCCACTCCTACCTGCCGCTGCCCGACTCCTCGTGTACGCCCGGCGCCTACAACTCGGATGTCACGCAGTCGAACATTCACAGCACGATCTGCGTCTCCGGCTGGACTGCCACCGTCCGCCCGCCGACGTCCTACACCAACCCCCTCAAGGCCCAGGGCATCATCGACTACGGCTACTCCGACACCAACATGGCCGACTACGAGGAAGACCACCTGGTCCCCCTCGAACTCGGCGGCTCGCCCCGCAGCACCAGCAACCTGTGGCCCGAGCCCTACTCCGGCACGAAGACCGCCACCACCAAGGACGGCGTGGAGACAAAGCTGAAGAACGCCGTCTGCGCCGGCACCATCACCCTGTCCGCAGCCCGCAGCGCCATCAAGACCAACTGGACCACGGCCCTGCAGGTCACCGGAATCGGCTGACCCTGCCAACCACCGGGACATCCAGGCCGAATGTACTGGATGTCCCGGCACCAAGCGTCAAGTTCACGTCCGGGCCGGTCAACGCGGCTCTCGCCGGGACCGGCGCTGCTCGAGGTGTTCCGAGCCGCACGGCGACGTCCAGGCCGGTGCCGGGGGCTGGGTTGAGGTGATGGTGCCGCCGAAGGCGTCAACGAGGTGGCGGACGATGGGCAGGCCGAGGCCGGTGCCGTCGTGGGGGAGCCGGAGGCACCTGAGCTCTTCGGGCGGGTGTACGCCGGGTATGCGTCCGCGCGCCCCACCCCGCGCGCTACGGCGCCGGCCGGGTAGGGCAGCATCTGGGCAGCCGTCGCCTGACCATGAGGGGCTGTCATGCCATTCACCCGCCGCGCCACGATGACCGTGGTGCTGTCCTGCCTGCTGCTCGCGGGCTGCAAGTCCGCCTCGCTGGGCGGCTCGTCGCCGTCCGGGACCACGAGCGCGCCGGGGGCGGTCTCGGGGGCGAACGGAGCGGGCCGGGCGATCGCGGTGGGGGCCGGCCCGCAGAAGAAGTACGCGGTCCAGCAGCAGCCGGCAGCGGGCTCGTGCCACTACCGGTACGAGAAGAGCGAGCCCCTGGAGGACCCGGCGTGCACGCCGGGCGCGGTCTCCCCGGCCGTCACCCAGGCGAACCTAGCGTCGACGATCTGCCGCAAGGGCGGCTACACCTCCGCGGTGCGCCCTTCCACCTACGTGACGGGCAAGGAGAAGAAGCTGAACGCGGCCTCCTACGGGTTCACAGGGAGCATGCGGGACGCCGAGTACGACCACCTGATCAGCCTGCAGCTCGGCGGCGACCCCAACGACTACCGCAATCTGTGGGTGGAGCCGACCGACCCCGGCCACAAGAAGGGCTCCGGGGTGAACAACCTCAAGGACCCGGTGGAGACGAAGCTGCACACTGCGGTCTGCTCCGGCAAGGTCACCCTCGCCGCCGCGCAGCAGGCCATCGTCACCGACTGGACAACCGCGCTTGGCCGCCTCGGCCTCAGCTGACCGGGCGGCCCTACGAACGTGGTGCGTGCCGCGCGGCGGTGTGGGACCGTGGTGGCGCCCGGCTCCGCCGCTTTCCCCCGTAGCGGCGGGCCCGGCTCCGCCGCTCAGCAGATGCCTTTCAACCGCAACGCCTCAGGCCGGGGCGCCCGTGTTGCCTATGGGGCAGTGGTTGCCGTTTCGCGGCGACGTTTCTCCAACGGCGGTACGTCCGCTGAGGGGTGGCTATGCAGGAACACCACCACGGGCTGACCGCGCATCCGGTGTCGTAGGGCTTAGTGCAATTGGGCAGACAGCCCTTGCGTCATTCACTTTGACGGACGCGAGGGGGAGAGCGACATGGTGCGCAGCGGCCGGCAACGGGCTAGGGGGGTACGACTGGCCGCGCGGAGGCCGGGTCCCGGCTGGGTCCCGGCCCTGGCCCGCAGTCCGGCAGGGCTGCGGCAGTGGTGGCGCCGCATCGACTGGGGCAGGGCCGGCACCATCACAGCGGTCGTCGCCGCTCTCGCGGGACTGCTGCTCACGGGCGTGTCCACGCTCTACGACGCGCTCGTCTCGGGCGGCGTCCTCGTGATCAACCCGTTCGTTCGCGCCGCCTGCCAGGATGCCGAGCAGAAGGGCCTTCCCGTAGAGGCTCGCGAGGTTGTGGAAGAGGCTCCGGACAATGCGGTCAGCCGGGGCAGCTGGTCGCAGTACCGCGAATGCGGCGGCGGGAACCTGCGGCGGATCGTGCCCGGAGGACAGGTGGCGGCCCGGATGCCTGCGCCGCGCCTGACCAGCCAGGCGCGCCGGGGGCGTTGATCGTTTCTGCGGTGAAACCTGTCGCCCACCTGGGGGAGAGTCCCGGCGGGCGGCGGCGGCGCCGAGGGCTTTTGCCGGTAGACCGGCGTGATCAAGAACGTGCTGCGCGCTCTGCCTGGGGGGCGGTCAGGCGGGTCTGTCTCGTTCGGTGGTCTCCTGGCCGCGCATCATCTTCCACGTCTCATGCAGGCCTACCCCGACTCCCGCGAGGCCTGCCGGAATCAGGAAGATCCTGAACGGCAACCACCATTCCTCTCGCGAGTACGCGAACGCCAGCATGATCACTCCGATCAACAGCTGCCCGCCGGCTCTACGTATCCACAGTTCAACCCGATCCTGCATCACTCACTCCACCCTCCTTCGATCGAGATTTCCCCAACGCTGCGCCACGAACACATTCCGGAATAGCGCTTCATGAGCGAGTATCTGACCGCCTTCATCGCCCGGCCCGATACCAAAGGGGGCTCGTGCCCCACCTAGGGTGGGCACGAGCCCCATGGCATTGCCAGGGTAGTTGTGGCGCTGTTTCCCGGCTTCTATCGCAGGTAGGCGATGCCGTCGGTGGTGACGGTGGGGCGCCCGCCAGTCCCAGTGACGACGATCTTGATGGTGTGCTTGCTGGCCGAAGCCCAGTTCTTGGTCCAGATGGCGTTGCGGTAGGCCGTGGTGGTCGACTTCAGGTCGACGGTTGCGGTCTTGGTTCCGTCGATGTAGATGACGGCTTGCCCTGAGGTGGAGGCGCGCGAGACGACCCAGGCCACTGAGCGGCCAGTGAACGTCCAGCTCAGCGAGGCATTCTTCGTGGCGCTACTCAGGGAGGCGCCGCCGAGGTAGTTGGTGGATGTCTTCTTGGTCCAGGTACCTGTCTTGGTGGCGGACGTCTCCTGCACGATCACCGGGGTAGCCGATGCCGTCGCGACGGAGGTGTTGCCCGCCAGGTCCTGGGCGGTCAGGCTGAAGACTGTGGCCGCACCAGACGTGGCGGTCAACTGGGCACTGGTCGTGGTGGGTCCGTAGGTCTTCGCCGTTGGGGCGGTCAGGCGAACTTCCTTCAGACCCGCACTGTCGGTGGCCTTCCAGGCGAGTGTGACCGGGACGGCGGTGGTCGCGACACTTCCCGCGCGCAGAGACGGCGCCGGCTTGGTGCTGAACACGGGCGGAGTGGTCTCCGCTGTGACCGCTACGCTCGACGAGGTGCTGGTCTTGCCTGACTGATGGGTCGCGCGGACCTGCACCGTGTGGCTGCCGGGAACAAGGGTGACAGCTGCGGAGGTCGCGGCGCCGGACTTGGCGGCGACGCTCTTTCCGTCAACTAGAACCTCGTACTTCGTGATGAGGGAAGCCGGTGTCGTGGCTGTCCAGTTGACGGTGACCGTGCCCTTGGTCAGGTAGGTGTTCCCCGACAGGCTCGCGCCGGTGACGGACTTGATCGCGAGTCCGGCAACAGGACCAGCGGCCCAGGTGCGCAGGGTTGGCAGCTGGTTGTACAGGGCCGTGCCCGGGCATTCTGTGGCGTAGGCGTCACGGTGGCCCGATATCCGGTTGAAGACGGCGGACTGCCCGAGTGCGAACTTGCCGTTGGCCTTGCCGGCCGTCAGGGTCACTTTCCCCAGCGGGTCCACCTTGTACTGCCCGAGCTTCCAGGCCGCGAGGCGGGCTATGGAAGCCTTTGCGGCAACCGGGGCGTCTTCGCTTGTGTAGGTGCCGATGACGGCGATGCCCGTGGTGTTCGTGTTGAACCCTTCGGCCTGTGCACCGATCACCGGCCGGTCGATGCCGCCCTTGCGTCCTTCGAAGATCGTGCCGCACTTGTCGACGACAAAGTTGTAGCCAATGTCCTTCCAGCCCTGGTTCAGGTGCAGGGCGCGCAGACCACGCATGATGGCCGGAGAGTCGGCGCAGGAATATGCGTTGGTCTGGGCGGTGTGGTGGACGAAGACGGCGTTGATGGTCGTGCCGTACTCGGGCGCCTCGTTGTTGAGAGACTCGTCCGCTCCCCAGGCCGCCCGGCTTACGACAGGGGGCTGTGGCACGGTGGAACTCGGTCCGGATGTCGCACTCGCCGACGCCGTGGGCGTTGCCGAAGTCGGGGGAGCCGAACTGGCCGGGGGAGAAGATTCCGTGGCCGTAGCAGTGGGTGCGGGAGTCGTCGGCGTTTCGCTCGCAGGCGTGGACGGAGCCGTGGCGGACTCGGACGTTTCGACGGTGGGTGTCGGTGAATCGGCAGGGGCGGTGGATGTGTCACCGGGCTCGGGTGTGTCGCCCTCCATGACGTAGGCTGCTGCCTCCATTCCCGCCTGGGTGGAAGTACCGGGATCGACCATGTCCAGGCGCAGGCCAGCGGGCAGCGTGCCGTCAGCGGCGACCTTTATCTCCACGCCGTCCGACGGGCCGAACCAGGCGGCGCCGGTGGCCCCCCGCATCCCCTTGCGTGGAGAGTCCTCGCCGCTTCCGCCGTCGGCTTCCAATGTGACCCAGGAGGACCACTTCTGCGTCCCAACGGTACGAACCCGGGCCTGGACTGCACCCAAGACGTGTGCCTGGGGGTTTTCCCACGAAAGCCTCAGCATGCTGAACCGTTGGACGTCACGCCGGCTCAGCGAGGCACGGCCGGCGTCATCCGCGTGCAAGACGGTCGACCGCACATGGGTAGCAACTGGCCCCCCGAGCCCTTTCGCATCTGAGTCCGAGCCGGGATCCTCCCATGGCTGGCCTACAAGAACGCCCGCTGACACAGCGGCCGCCACAGCAACCGCGCCCCACACCACATGCCGCCTCACGCAGCCCACCCCATGCACTTTCGGATCGAGACATGACAAACCCACAGAAAGGACAGCACGCCTCGGCTGTCTGGGTCTGGAGAGAGGGAATCTACACGGTCAACACGCCCTGTCCGCATAGGTAGTTGATGTTGACCGTCACCTCTCTGATGCGTACCCGTACCCCGGCCCCGAAGAGCCTGGGCTATGGGTGTGGATCCCGTCCACTGGACGGGATCCACACCCGGGCCGAGCAGGTCAATCGCTGCAGAGGACGATTACGCGCACTGCCCGCGACCGCGGTAGTGGGTGTACTGGCGGCAGATTCGTTGCCGCGACGAATAGGTGAGAGCCTGGTTGTAGGCCCTGAGGTACCGGTAGTTCCGCGAGTACTGATGCACCGAGTAGATCAAGTCCGCAATGCCGAGTGCGTGGCCGCCGCAGGACGCGAAGCCTCTCCATCGGGTCCAGCAACTGCGAGCACGGAACTTCTTGAGCGCCTTGATCCGGCGGAAGGACACCACTGAAGTCGCAATGTTGGCGCCCCAGTAGTAGTGCCGCCAGTTCGGATTGCGGCCCCAGCGGTCGGCCGTCGAGCACCAGCGCCAGCACCAGCGCCGTCCGTCAAGGTCAAATTTGTCCAGCGGGTCAGCGGTGACGTATTCGTAGGCGTTTGCGTTGCCGCCGGGGATGGGGTCGATGGAGAGGAAGCGTCCGGTGGTGGGGTTGTAGAGGCGGGCGCCCATGAGGGTGATGCCG
>NZ_JBEZKI010000053.1:0-31022 GCF_040651615.1 Streptomyces sp. NPDC048417
GGGACGGTGAAACAGGGGGTGGGGGTGGCGTACTGACGGCTGCAGCGCCGCCGGCCGACCAGCACCCCGTCCGATTCCCGCCAGCCGCACCCCCGCTCATCGCCCACACTTGAAGGGTGATGGACGAAGAGACCAGGTACGAGGCGGTGCGCAGCCGGGACGGGCGGTTCGACGGTGCGTTCTTCTTCGCCGTGCGGACCACCGGCATCTACTGCCGTCCCAGCTGCCCCGCCGTCACCCCGAAGCGGCACAACGTCCGCTTCTTCCGCACCGCCGCCGCCGCGCAGGGCTCCGGTTTCCGGGCCTGCCGCCGGTGCCGCCCGGACGCCGTGCCCGGGTCCGCCGAGTGGAACGCCCGTGCCGACGTCGTCGGCCGGGCCATGCGGCTGATCGGCGACGGCATCGTGGACCGGGAAGGCGTCGGCGGCCTCGCCGACCGGCTCGGCTACAGCGCCCGCCAGGTGCAGCGGCAGCTCACCGCCGAACTCGGCGCCGGCCCGGTCGCCCTCGCCCGGGCCCAGCGCGCCCACACCGCACGCGTGCTGCTCCAGACCACCGAGCTGCCGATCACGGAGATCGCGTTCGCGAGCGGATTCACCAGCGTGCGGCAGTTCAACGACACCGTCCGCACCGTCTACGCCACGACCCCGAGCGCACTGCGCGAGGCGGCGCCCGGCGGCCGGGGTGCCCGGCGCGGCTCCCCGGCCGCCGGGATCCCGCTGCGGCTCGCCCACCGCGGCCCGTACCAGGCCGGTCCCGTCTTCGACCTGCTGGAACGCGAGGCCGTACCCGGCGTGGAGGAGGTCACCGGCGCCCCCGGCGTCCGCACCTACCGCCGCACTCTGCGACTGCCGTACGGCCATGCCGTCGTCGCCGTCGAGGAACGGACCGGTGCCACGGCCGGCGCGGGCGGCGGTGCCCATCCCGGCGGCTGGCTCGACGCCCGGCTGCGCCTCACCGACCCACGTGACCTGACCACCGCCGTACAGCGGCTGCGTCGGCTGTTCGACCTCGACGCCGACCCGTACGCCGTCGACGAGCGGCTCGCCGAGGACCCACGGCTCGCTCCGCTGGTCGCCGCGCGGCCGGGGCTGCGCTCACCCGGCGCCGCGGATCCGGCCGAGGCCGCCGTGCGGGCCCTGGTCGGCACCGTCGGCGCCGAGCGGCTGGTCCAGCGGTACGGCAAGGTGCTGGACGCGCCCTCCGGCAGCCTCACCCACCTCTTCCCGGAGGTCGCCGTGCTCGCCGAGGCCGAACCGGATGGCACCCTCGGCGTGCTCGCCGCCGCGCTCGCGGACGGCACCGTACGGCTGGACCCGGGCGCCGACCGGGAGGACGCGGAGGCCGCCCTGCGGGCCCTGCCCGGACTGGAGCCGGCGGTCGTCGCCGTGATCCGGGTCCGCGCGCTCGGCGACCCCGACGTGGCCGCGCCCGGCCTGGACATACCGGACGACTGGCGGCCCTGGCGGTCGTACGCCGTCCGGCATCTGCTGGTGGAAGGAGAGCTGAGGAACTGATGGGTGTCACGTACTGGACGCGGATGGCCTCGCCGGTCGGGGAGTTGCTCCTGACGGCCGATACGGACGGGGTGTTGACGTCCCTGTCCGTCCCCGGGCAGAAGGGCGGTCGGAGCGTCGAGGCGGGGTGGCTCGCGGACGCGGGGCCCTTCCGGATGGCCGAGGAGCAGCTCGCCGCCTACTTCGCCGGTGAACTGAAGGAATTCCAACTGGAGTTGAGCGCCCACGGGACCGAGTTCCGGGAGCGGGTGTGGGGTGCGCTGGACGGCGTTCCGTACGGCGGGACGACGACGTACGGGGAGATCGCCGCGCGGATCGGGGCGTCCAGGATGGCGGTGCGGGCGGTCGGCGGGGCGATCGGGGCCAACCCGCTGCTGATCGTGCGGCCTTGTCACCGGGTGATCGGGGCGGACGGGTCGATGACCGGGTATGCGGGGGGACTCGAGCGAAAGGTCCGGCTGCTGACCTTGGAGGGAGCGGTGGCGGCGGGTTAGGGCTGGGGACCTCCCAGGCCCTCAAGGCACTGGGGGAGGCACGACTGCCCGCAGCTACGTCAGCTGACAAGGCACCCGCGGCTGAGGCGCCCCTTCAGGGGCGCGGGGAACTGCGCGAGCGACCACACACCACCCGCGGCCGGGATGCGGCCCGCGGATCTACGGCGCGGCTCCGCCCGGCTCGCGCTGCGCCACCCGGGTGGTCCCCCGGTCAAGTTGCTGACCCGCTCGGCATCCGTATGTCACCTTCCCCTCCAGTGGGCCTCAGGAAGGGCGGGCGTGGATGGGCAAGGTCGGGCGGGTCCTCGGCGCGGCGCTGCTGATCGCGATGGGCACGACAGGGCGGGCCGGTGCCGAGCCCGGCCCTTCGCTCTGGGCGGGGAGCTGGGAGGCCGCGCCGTCCGGTACCGCACCCGCCGTGCCCGGCGCCGCCTACCGCAATGTCGTTCACCTGAGCGTCGGAGGCAGTGCCGTACGGGTCCGGATCAGCAACCGGCTCGGCAGCGCACCGCTCCGCCTCGGCGCGGTCACCGTCGCCCTGCGTCAGGGCACCGGCCCGGACGCCGTACCCGGGTCGATGCGGGGCGCCACCTTCGGAGGCGCCGGCACCGCGGTCGTACCCGTCGGGCAGGACCTGGTCAGTGATCCCGTGTCCCTCGCCGCCCCGGCCGCCGCCGATCTGCTGGTCACGGTCGAGACCCCGGGCGACTCCGGTCCCGCCACCTATCACCGCGTCGCGCTCCAGACCAGCTACCTCGCCAGGCACGGCGCCGGCCGGGCCGCCGACGAGGGCGGGGCCGCGTACAGCAGGACCACCGGCAACTGGTACTACGTCACCGGCGTCGACGTGCGCAGCGTGACCCTCGGCACCGTGGTCGCCTTCGGCGACTCCCTCACCGACGGCAACGGCTCCTCATTCGGCACCAACCACCGCTGGCCCGACCGCCTCGCGGAACGGCTGCGCCCCTTCCGCATCGGCGTCCTCAACGCCGGGATCTCCGGCAACCGGCTGCTGCTCGACAGCACCGGAGGACCGGGCGCCCTGAACCGGCTGGACGCCGACGGGCTGGCCCGGACGGGTGTCCGGACCCTGGTCGTCCTCGAAGGCATCAACGACATCAAGGGCACCCCGGAGGCCACCGACCCCGCTGACTTCGTGCGCGCGTACCGGACGATCGTGGCCCGCGCCCATGCGCGCGGGATCCGGGTCGTCGGCGCGACGCTCACGCCCTATGAGGGGTACAGCGGCTACACCGAGGCCCGGGAGGCGGTACGGCAGCGGGTCAACGCGCTGATCCGCACCCGGCACGTCTTCGACGCGTACGTCGACTTCGACGCCGTCGTCCGCGACCCGGAGCAGCCGAGGCGGATCCGGCCCGCCTACGACCCCGGCGACCACCTGCACTTCAACGACGCCGGCATGCGCGCCCTGGCCGCCGCCGTGCGGCTCGTCGACCTGCTCTGAGCCCTCAGCCGCCCCAGGCCACCGCCACCAGCCAGCCCGCCGTGATCAGCAGGCAGGCGAACAGCTCGGCCAGCACGCTGGAGCCGCCCGCGTCCATCGTCGCGCGCAGCGCGGACGCCGCCTCCGCGTGGCGGCCGAGGCGGAGGCGCTCGTGCAGGTAGATCCCGGCCATGAAACCGGGGATCGCGCCGACCACGGGGAGCAGCACGAAGCCGAGGACGGCGCCGGTACCGGCGTACACGCCCATGCGGGGGGTGGCGCCGCTCGCCCGCAGCCGGCGCGGCGGCAGGGTCCAGCGGACCACCTGGGTGAGCAGGAGGACGACCGAGGCGCCGACCAGGACCGTCCAGGCCACCGGACGCGGGTCGTACAGCGCCCACCACAGCACCGCGGCCCACACCAGCCACGAACCCGGCACACCGGGCACCAGTACTCCGCACAGGCCGAGCACCAGCACCAGGCCGACCAGCAGGAGTTCCCCTGCTCCCATCTGCCCAGAGTGCCGTGCGGGTCAGTCCCGGGCCACCCAGCCCCGCTCGTAGGCGTGCCAGCCCAGTTGCAGCCGGGTCGTCACCCCGGCCAGCTCCATCAGCCGCTTCACCCGGCGCTGCACGGTCCTCAGGCCCAGGTCGAGCTGTTTGGCCACGCTCACGTCGGTCAGCCCGGCCAGCAGCAGGGACAGCACCTCCAGATCGGTGGCGTCGGGGGCGTCCGGCTGTTCCTCGGTCACCCCGGACGTGCCGAGGCGGAGCGGCAGCGCGGTCCGCCACACCGACTCGAGCAGTTCGGACAGCAGCTCCAGCAGGCCGCTGGCGTGCACCACCACCGCGGCGGGCTCCGAGGTCTGCGAGGTGAGCGGGACCATCGCGAGGGCGCGGTCCGCCACCACCAGTTTGGTCGGGACCCGGTCCACCACCCGCACCTGCTCGTCCCGGCCCAGCGCCGCCGTCAACTCCGTGATCCCGTGCGGCAGGTCGAGCACCGCGCGCTCCACCACCACCCGGTAGCGCACGCCCCGTCCGGCGGCCTGTTCCTCCGCCTCGTTCTCCATCCCGGAGACCACCATCGGGTTGCCGGTGACCAGCGCGCACACCTCGTCGCCGGCGCCCAGCTGGAGCTGGAGGAACCGCTGGGCAACGGCCGGGGCGCCGGTCACCACCTCCACCAGGTCGTGCACCGCCGGTTCGGCGGCCGCCGCCCGGTACTCCTCGGCCAGCAGCGCCGCCGCCAGCTCCGCCTTCTCCAGCTCGTGCCGCTGCTGCGTGAGCAGCGCGCCCAGCGCCACCCCGGGCGGCGCCGCCACCCAGCGGCCCGGCCGGCCCGAGGACTGGGCCGCGAGGCCGTGCCGCTCCAGCCGGCGCAGCGCGCGCTCGGTGTCCGGCTCGGCCAGCGTCAGCCGCCGCGCCAGGTCGGGCACCTCGGCGGCGCCCACGGACACCAGCGTCCGGTACGCCGACTCGTCCCTCTCGTCCAGACCGAGCGCTGTCAGCATCGACCCGCGTTCCTCCCTCGCAGTCGGGCACCGTGGCGGGAACCGGCCACGGCGCAAACCCGCCGCCGCACATCATCGCCGTACCGGCGGTCACTCTGCCAAGATCACGTCAGCGCGGCACCTTCACAGGGGATCCGGATCCGCGATTCACAGCTGGTCGCAAGGAACACCCGTCACAATCTGGCCTCCGGCCGACGCCACCGCGTCCGGCCGTGCGAACGGTGACCCGGGCCCATGACGCGCGTGCGTAGGGGATCTGGGGCCGGGTCACTCCGGTGTCGCCGGGTGGTTCTCCCGTGGGGGGTGGGACCACCCGGCGACTCACACGTGTCATCCGTACCGTCCGTACCGTCTCTCCCAGGCGTGTCGTCGACTCCCTTTCCTCGCACGGGTGTCCAGCGCGTCCCTCGACGCGCCGTTCGATATCGGGTCGTGTGCGGGGATTTTCCTGATGCCCCGTTTTCATCCGGCCCCTGCGGTGGACAATTAGGGGCATGAGCCAGCCAGGGGGTAGGCCCACCCGTCATGAGGACGACTGGTGGGGGCAGTTGTACGACGACTCCACCGAGGACACCGGCCCCACGGCCGCACCCGATTCCCTGGACGACCGCTTCGCCTCGGCGAAGAACACGGTGGCGGGACGGGGACGGCGGGGCGTCGCCGGGGAACCGGGCGCCGAGCCGGTCCCACCGGTCCCACCGGCCGTGCCGGTGCAGCCGAGCGGGACCGGGACCGGGACCGGTGCCGCGCCGGTCCCGCCGGCCGCTCGGGTGCCGTCGCCCGGCCCGACAGCCCCGCCGACCGTGGCGACTCCGCCGACCGTGCCCGCGCAACGCGCGCCCGCCGCGCCCACCGAGGCACCGGGCGAGGACACCACCACCGCCCGGAGGCCCTGGCCGTGGGACGAGGAGGACCAGGAGTTCCTGGAGGCGGACGACGACGCCTGGGCGGACTCGTACCCCGCCACCCGCCCCGACCTGGCCACGCTCCCGCCGCACTCCGCCCCGGCCGCCGCCCCCGTCTCCTCCGTGGATTACGTCGGCTCCGGCCCGCCCACCTACGACGCCGAACCCACCGCCCTGCCCGCCGCCGACCCCGACGAACTCGAAGACCTGGTCTCCGACACCGTGCTGGACGGCGCCCGCTACGGCACCTGCACCCTGCGGGCCGTCTCCCAGCGCGGCGACTCCGCCCGGTACCGGGGCGAGCCGCGCCGCGACGCCCTGCTCACCGCCCGGTTCGGGGCCGGCGACCAGGCCCTGCTCCTGGTCGCGATGGCCACCGGCGCCCGGGCCACGCCCGGCGCCCACCGGGCCGCCGCCGAGATCTGCGAGTGGATCGCCCGGGCGGTGGGCCGCAGCCACCAGCGGCTCACCGAGGACATCCAGGCCGCCCGGCGCGGCGACCTCAAGTCCGGGCTGCACCGGCTCACCGACCGAAGCCTCGGCAAACTCCGCGCCAGCGCCGCCGAACAGGGCGTCGCCGCCGAGGAGTACGCGGCCAGCCTGCGCTGCCTGCTCGTCCCCGCCCACCCCCAGTGCCGTACCCGGGTCTTCTTCGGGGTCGGGGAGGGCGGGCTGTTCCGGCTCCGGGACGGCGAGTGGCAGGACATCGAACCGCAGGTCGACGGCGACACCGCCGGTGAGGCCGTGGTCGGCTTCGGTTCGCTGCCGTCCGAGACCCCGGAGGGCGACCGGCTCACCATGGACCTCGGCATCCCGACCCCGCCGAGCCCCTACGAACCGGCCCCCGAACCGCCCCGCGACCCCTTCCTCTTCCGGGCCTCGGTAGCCCGCCCGGGTGACGCCCTGGTGATGTGCAGCGGCGGGCTCGCCGACCCGCTGCGCGGCGAGCCCGCCCTCTGTGCCTACCTGGCCCGACGCTGGTCCGGTCGTACCCCGCCGGGCCTCGCCGCGTTCCTCGCGGACGCCCAGGTGCGGGTGAAGGGCTACGCCGACGACCGTACGGCGGCGGTCGTCTGGGAGGCGTGACGCCGGTCCCTGTGCGTGGATGGGAGGTATCCGCCCACAGGGAAGGGGCACCCGTCCGCCATGGCCAAGCAGAACGTCGCCGAGCAGTTCGTCGACATCCTCGTCCGCGCCGGAGTGCGCCGCCTCTACGGCGTCGTCGGCGACAGCCTCAACCCGGTGGTCGACGCCGTCCGCCGCAACTCCGCCATCGACTGGATCCACGTCCGCCACGAGGAGACCGCCGCCTTCGCGGCCGGCGCGGAGGCCCAGGTCACCGGGAAGCTGGCGGCCTGCGCCGGCTCCTGCGGCCCGGGCAACCTGCACCTCATCAACGGCCTGTACGACGCCCACCGTTCGATGGCCTCGGTGCTCGCCCTCGCCTCGCAGATCCCCTCCAGTGAGATCGGCCTGGGCTACTTCCAGGAGACCCACCCCGACCGGCTCTTCCAGGAGTGCAGCCACTACAGCGAGCTGATCTCCAGCCCCAAGCAGATGCCCCGGCTGCTCCAGAGCGCCATCCAGCACGCGGTCGGCCGCAGCGGGGTGAGCGTGGTGAGCCTGCCGGGCGACATCGCCGACGAGCCCGCCCCGGACCATCCCGTCGAGAGCGCGATCGTCACCTCCCGGCCCACCGTCCGCCCCGGGGACGAGGAACTCGACAAGCTGGTCGCGATGATCGACGCGGCGGACAAGGTGACGCTGTTCTGCGGCAGCGGCACGGCCGGCGCGCACACGGAGGTCATGGAACTCGCCGGGAAGATCAAGTCCCCGGTGGGCCACGCCCTGCGCGGCAAGGAGCACATCCAGTACGACAACCCGTACGACGTCGGCATGAGCGGGCTGCTCGGCTACGGCGCCGCCTACGAGGCCACCCACGAGTGCGACCTGCTGATCCTGCTCGGCACCGACTTCCCGTACAACGCCTTCCTCCCCGACGACGTACAGATCGTCCAGGTCGACGTACGCCCCGAGGTGCTGGGCCGGCGGTCCCGTCTCGACCTCGCCGTGTGGGGCGATGTGCGCGAGACGCTGCGCTGTCTGGTGCCGCGGGTGCGGACCAAGGAGAACCGGCGGTTCCTCGACCGGATGCTCAAGAAGCACGCGGACGCGCTGGAGGGGGTGGTGAAGGCGTACACCCGGAAGGTCGAGAAGCACGTCCCGATCCACCCCGAGTACGTGGCCTCCGTACTGGACGAACTCGCCGACGAGGACGCGGTGTTCACGGTCGACACCGGCATGTGCAACGTCTGGGCCGCCCGGTACATCACGCCCAACGGCCGCCGCCGGGTGATCGGTTCCTTCTCGCACGGCTCGATGGCCAACGCGCTGCCGATGGCGATCGGCGCGCAGTTCACCGACCGGCGGCGGCAGGTCGTGTCGATGTCCGGGGACGGCGGCTTCGCCATGCTGATGGGCGACTTCCTGACGCTCGTGCAGTACGACCTGCCGGTGAAGGTCGTGCTGTTCAACAACTCGGCGCTCAGCATGGTCGAGTTGGAGATGCTGGTCGCGGGCCTGCCCTCGTACGGCACCACCAACGTCAACCCCGACTTCGCCGCCGTCGCCCAGGCCTGCGGTGCCTACGGGGTGCGGGTGGAGAAGCCCCGGCAGCTCGCCGGCGCGCTGAAGGACGCCTTCAAGCACAAGGGTCCGGCCCTGGTCGACGTCGTCACCGACCCCAACGCGCTGTCCATCCCGCCGAAGATCAAGGCCGACATGGTCACCGGCTTCGCGCTCTCCGCGTCCAAGATGGTCCTCGACGGCGGCGTGGGCCGGATGGTCCAGATGGCCCGCTCCAACCTGCGCAACATGCCGAGGCCGTAGGGGCTGTCGTCTGGATCGTGCCCGCGGCGCGGGGTCTGGACGACACCCCCTGGCTCATCCCTCGACCGGCACCCACTGGCGGACGCCGTTCACGAAGCCGTACCAGTAGTGCGGCAGGCCCTTGATGGAGCTGGTGCGGAACGGCCGGCCGTGGTCGTCGATCCGAACCGTGCCGGAGCGGCCCTGTGACGACCAGTCCAGTTCGAGATACCAGCGGCAGTCGCAGCCCTCGGTACGCGCGTTGACGCGCAGTACCTCCGGGTCAGTGGACGAGACCCGGTAGGGCAGCCGCATGGTCGAGACGGTCTGCCCGTCCGGGCCCTCGCCGGCCACGGGGCGGGCGAGGGGACGGTCCTTGTCCAGGTCGACGTCGAAGTAGCGCGGGGTGAGCCCGCCGCCGCAGCCGTCGGCCATGGAGTAGGCGATACCGGGTGCGGGCGTGGCCCGGCCGACGACCCGCACCCGCAGGTCCTCCAGGACGACGGCCGTGGACGAACGGCCCTGTACCGAGATCTGGACGATCGTGTCGTGGCCGTGCACTGCGTTCTGGGTGGCCGCCCAGGTGCCGGCGTCCTGCGGGACGGGCGGCGGCGGGACCTGCGCCGGCTGCTTGTCGATGACGTAGTCGTGGTCGCAGCCCAGCTCCCAGACCTGGGAGCTGGCGGTCCAGGCGAGCGGGACGGCGGTCGGGGCGGGGGTGGTGGGCGTGCTCGGGGCGGCGGCGGAGGAGAAGGTCTTGGTGCCGCCCGGTGAGGGGGACGGCGAGCGGCGGCCGGGCGCGCCGGAGTCGTGCGGTGTCGGGCCGGTGGGTGTGGGGTCGTGGCGCCGGGCGTCGCCGGCGGCGGTCGTGGGGGAGGAACCGGGGGACCGGACCGAGGCGCCGGCGGGCGGCCGGTCGTCCGAGGGGGCGATCAGGCTGCCCAGCGTCACCAGGAGAACGACGGCCACGGCCGAGCCGACCAGGGTGCGGCGACGGCGGTACCAGGGGCGGGGCGTGGGCCCGGACCGCGGTACCGGGTCGTCTGCGTTCTCGGCCGGGGCTTCCGGGGCTTCCGGTTCCGCTTCGGTCCGCTCCGAGGCCTCCGGAGCCGTCGGTTCGGGGTCCGGGGCCCCGGTGTCCTCCGCCGTCCGCGGTCGCTGCCGTGCCGCGACCGCCCGTAACCAGCGCTCGTGGAGTTCGAGCCGTTCCTGCGGAGTCGCCCCGCAGAACGCGGCCAGGCGTTCGACCGGAGCGAAGTCCAGCGGCACCGCCTCGCCCGCGCAGTAGCGATGCAGGGTGGAGGTGTTCATGTTCAGGCGGCGGGCCAGGGAGCCGTAGCTCCGGTCCGTACGGTCCTTCAACTGCCGCAGCAGCGCCGCGAACTCCTCGACGTCCTCGCGCACAGGTACCTTCCCCCGGTCGTCCGTATCCCAGGCACTCATATACCTGCACGTCAGCGGGGCTGGGATGGTTCCAGGGCAGCGGAACGGGCGGTTGCCGTTGCGGTTGCCGCAGGTGACCGCCGATGCTTCTGGTGTCGCACCGACCAGGGCCGGACCGACCAGGGCCGGACCGACCAGGGCCGGACCGACCAGCCGGCGCCGTCCGCGGCATCCCACACCCATGCACCGATCCAACGGGGGACCACCCATGCCCAAGCGCACCCGAGCAGGCGCGCTCACCGTACTCGCCGGCGCCGCACTGGCCGTAGGCACCACGCTCGCCGTCCCGGCGGCGGCCGCTCCGAAGGCGCCCGGCTTCCTCGCGGCGGCCGACCTGCCGCCGCACCCGAGCTCGTCGTGGACGGCCGGCAAGGTCACCGCGGGCGTGCCGGAGGCGGTCAAGCAGGACACCTGCCTGGGCATCGCCCTCGGCGGCGGACAGAACACCTGGTACCGGGAGTTCCGGACCGATCTCGACACCAGCGCCCGTCAGGTCAGCGTCGAACTGCCCAGTGTCAGCGCGGCGAAGGGCCGGGTCGCGAAGCTGGACGAGGACATCGTGTCCTGCGCGGACCGGATCGAGATGGAGGACCCGGAGACCTGGGCCGCCTTCCAGGACCACGGCGACCTGCCCGTCGGGGACGGCGCCCATGTCTACGCCCTGCACACCGAGACCTCCTGGGGCGCCAGCGACATCCGGCTGCTGTCGCTCGGCCGGGAGGGGAGCACCGTGACGGTCGTGGACTGGGGGCAGCTGGGCGGCTTCCAGGACGCGCCGGTGAAGGCGTTCAAGAAGACGACCACCACGGCCGTGAACAAGCTCCACTGACAGACGGGGGCCGTCCTCCCGCTCGGGGGAGGGGAGGACGGCCCCGACGGCCACCACGTACCGACCAAGTACGCAGGACAAGCACGGAAAACAAGCACAAAAACCAAGCACAGAAGACCAAGCACAGAAAACGGGGAATCAGACATGAGCACCAAGACCCGCACCGTCCTCACCGCCGGCGTGCTCGCCGTGGCCCTCGGGCTCGGCGTCACCGCCCAGGCCTCGGCCGGCGCGCCGCGCAGCGTCGGCGGCGCCCCGTCCGACAACCTCACCCGGATCGCCGACTTCTACGGCGCCTACATCGACGCCGAGAGCGACCCGGACGGAAGCGGCGACCTGCCGACCGCGCTGCGTGCCTACTACATCGCCCCGACCTACCTGAAGCAGCTGCAGGCCTGGGAGGACCGGGAGCACGCCGACGGGGTGCTGCAGGCCCAGAACACCCCGCTCAAGTGGAAGGTCACCGACAACGGCACGGCGAAGAACCGCACCGAGGCCGTCATCACCCTCACCTGGAGCCGCGACACGACCACGAAGCTGTTCGTCGACATGAGCCGGGGCTCCCACAAGATCATTCACATCGGCACCAAGGGCCTCGGGGGCAAGTAGGCGGAAGGGTAGGTTTCGGCCAGGTTCGTCGGTGCCGTGGACCGCGTGAATCAGCTCGGGGGGTTGTGCGAGGGGCTGTTTCACGCCGGGTCCCCGGCACCGTTGGCGCGTACGGGACGGTCCGGGAGGCGACGTACGGGCCGGGGCCGGTTCAGGACATGGCCGAACACCCGGTCGTCATCGGCGTGACATGACTGGCCCGTGCCCGAGCGGGCATGGATCCCCGTGAACGTGTTCGATCAGGAGGGGATCCGGCAACAACGTGCGGGCGGGGGTCATGAACAGTCAGGCACGAGGGGGCGGTCCCGTGGCCATCGGGGCCTCCTCGGCGCAGACGGCGGGGGAAGAGACCGACACGACGGAACGGGGGCACCCGTCCCAGCTCAGGCGGCGGCTGGGGCGGTCGGATCTGCGGGCGGTGCCCGAGGCGCGCCGGGAGCTGCGCGAACTGCTACGTCACTGGGGGAAACCGGGCCGCTCGGAGATCGCGGAACTGCTCACCAGTGAACTCGTCACCAACGCTCTCGTCCACACCGACCGCGAGGCCGTGCTGACGGCCGTCGTGGGACCCGGTCAACTACGTGTGGAGGTACGGGACTTCGTGGGCCGTCGGCCGCGCGTGTGTGCCCCGGACACCGGGGACGGCACCCACGGCCGGGGCCTGGTCCTGGTCGACTCCCTCGCGGACGCCTGGGGCGTCCAGCCGCACGAGGTGGGCAAGTCGGTGTGGTTCGAACTGGACGCGGACGCCGCCTGACGGCGCCTGCGCACCACGGGACGGGGGCGTGACCCTGAAGGTCACGCCCCCGTCCCGAGGTGCCGTCCGGCAGCGATGATCAACCGAACTGCTGCTCAAGGTCCTTGAGCTTGCGCTCCAGGGAGTCGAGGCGCGGCAGCGCCATTGTGTCGTCCTCCGCGGTCAGGTCGACGGTGATCGGGTCAGACCCTTTGCGGACGGGCTGGAGGGAGGGCCGCTGGCGTACGGGCAGCTGCTCCGGCGCCGATATGGCAGGCTCCGCAGTGGGCTGGGAGGCGCGCTCGACCTGGTGCACCTCGTCCTGCCGGCCGCGTCCGACGAAGCCCCGGTGACCCCGGCTGATGGCCTTGAGCTGGGCCCGCTCCAGACGGTCCTGCTCGCGGCGGCGCAGCCGGTTCGTCTCCTTCTGCCGCTTGTCCTCGCGCACCTCGTCGACCGCCTCGTCCAGGCTGCGCACGCCCTCCAGGAGCATCAGCGACCAGGCCCTGTAGGTCTCGATGGGGGCCCGCAGCCAGCGGACGATACGGATCTGCGGCAGCGGGCGCGGCACCAGGCCCTGCTCCCGCAGGGCGGCCTTGCGGGTCTGCTTCAGCGCGCGGTCGAAGAGGACGGCCGCGGAGAGCGACATGCCGGCGAAGAACTGGGGAGCGCCCGCGTGGTCGACGCCCCTGGGCGCGTGCACCCAGTTGAACCAGGCCGCGGCGCCGGCGAACGTCCACACGAGTATCCGGGAGCCGAGGGCCGCGTCACCGTGGCTCGCCTCGCGCACCGCGAGGACGGAGGAGAACATCGCCGCGCCGTCCAGGCCGAACGGGACCAGGTACTCCCAGCCGTCGGAGAGGCCGAGGTTCTGCTGGCCGAAGCCGACCAGACCGCGGAACGAGAGGGCCGCGGCCACCGCCGCGGAGCAGAACAGGAGCGCGTAGGAGACGGTGCCGTATATGGCTTCCTTGCGCCTGCGACGCTCCTCGCTACGCTCCCACGAGTCGTCCTTCGCGTGCTCCCCGCCGGACCGCTTGGAGCGCGTCAGCACCGTTACCGCGACCAGCATGCCCAGGAGCAGTACGGCGCCAGGAAGCAGCCAGTTCAGCGATATGTCGGTCAGTCTCATCTAGGGGTCCCTTGCATTGGGATAGGGCGTATCGCCCGCCATAGTGGCCCAATCCCACCGGCCCTCAGGGGGTTTCGGGGCAAGAGGCCGCCAAGGAAGTGCAAGGGATTGCCCCAGGCGGCATTCTGCTCGAACTGCCGCGTGAGGGGCGGGAGTTGAGTTCGAGTAAGAGTACCCATACGGGTGGTTCCTCGGAAAGTTCCTGCGGCAAGTGAGGAAGTTGTGAATTCCCTGTCGGCGCAAGGGTGATCCCGCACTTGGTGATCTTAGTGGATCCCGTGGGGTGCTCGACGCCGCGGGAACGCCTGAGGGTGCCTCAGGCCGCTGCGGCCGCCGTGAGTTTGACGATCCGTTCGTCGTCGCAGGTCCGCGGGCAGGTGGCGCAGGTGTCCGCGGGGCGGAGCGTGTAGTACATGCAGCAGCTCGCCCGGTCCCGGGTCGGCAGCGGCTCGCCCGCCGGGCCGGTCAGTACCCGGAAGGCGGCCGAGCCGACGTACGGCTTGGTGGCGCCTGGGAGGAGCTGTTCGAGTTCGCGTACGACCCGTGCCTCGTCCCCGAGCAGTCCGGCGATGTACCAGAGTCCCTCGACGACCTCGTCGGTCGCCATGCCCCACAGGGCGCGCCCGCGTCGCCGCATCCGCGGTCCGAAGCCGCCGAGGACCGGTTCCAGGTGCTCGGCGACGGCCGCCCGCACCTCGGCCCGCAGTGCCTCCTCGTCGGCCACGACGACCGCGCCGGGCAGCGCCGCCGCCGGGTCGCCGGGGAGGCAGGCGAACGAGGCGACGCGCACGGCCATCCGGCCCGCCGTCCGGTCGTACGACACATCGGTCGCGGGGAGGCGGGGGACCCGGCGGTCCAGGAACCAGGGGAGGGTGATCAGGAGGCAGGCGGCCCAGCCGTAGCGGTGCAGGCCGAAGGTCGCGACCACGTCGGGGCGGGCCGGCTTTCCCTCGTCGCGCAGGATCTGGTCCTCGTCCCAGGCCAGGAAGGTGTCCAGACCGGCCCCGCCCGCCGCCAGCTCGGCGGCGCCGACCCAGTCGCCGCCCCGGGGTGCCGCGTCGCCCGGCCCCAGCTCCGTGACCGCCAGGTCCGGGCAGACCTCGGTGAGGCGGGCGTAGGAGGCGGAGACGGGGGAGATCATGGGCTACCGCCGATCGGGTGAGGGTCGACCGTCAGATAAGTAAGCCTTACCTTACCCGCCCGTTCGGAAATTTGAACCAGCGCCTTGTGCGCCTAAGGTGCTTGACGGACAAGTAACAACCCGCCGTTAATGACCCAAGTGCCGACGAGCCGGAGGAGGACCCGTGGACCAGCGCGCGCACGCGGCTCCCGCCGAGACGGCCAGGGTGCCGGCGCAGTCACGGTCCGGGGAGTCGGTGCGGGAGGCGCCCGGTTTCCCCGTCGGCCCGCCGGCCGCGCGGGGCGAGCACACGCACAGCGAGCGGCCGATCCCGCAGCCGAGGCCCGCAGTGCAGCGGGCGTCCGTGCGCGGGCAGATCCTCGACGCGTTGCGTACGGCGCTGGTCGGCGGGGAGCTGGCGCCCGGCGAGGTGTACTCGGCGCCGGTGCTGGGGGAGCGGTTCGGGGTCTCCGCGACGCCGGTGCGTGAGGCGATGCAGCAGCTGGCGCTGGAGGGCGCGGTCGAGGTCGTGCCCAACCGCGGGTTCCGGGTCGTGGAGCGGGGCGCTCGCGAGCTCGCGGAACTGGCCGAGGTGCGGGCGCTGATCGAGGTGCCGGTGATGCTGCGGCTGGCGCGCAGCGTGCCGGGTGAGCGGTGGGCCGCGTTGCGGCCGCTCGCCGAGGAGTCGGTGCGGGCGGCGGCGACGGGATGCCGGGTGACGTACGCGGAGGCCGACCAGGCGTTCCACCGGGCGGTGCTGGCCCTCGCGGGCAATGAACAGCTGGTACAGATCGCGGAGGACCTGCACCGCCGTGCGGTTCCGCTGCGCGGGGCCCGCGCCGACCTGATGTCGGACGCGGCGGAGCATGCGGCGCTGCTGGAGGCGTTGATCGCGGGGGAGCTGGATGCCGTGCGCAGGTTGGTGGCCGGGCATTTCGCTGCCGCGGGCTGAGCGGGGGAGGGCGTTTGCGCGGCGGCCTGCCGTAGGGGTGGCGGCCGGGTGTCGGGATGTGGTGGGTGCCGGGGGACCGCCGTGGAGGTGCGGATCGGTTGCCGGGTGCGGGTGCGTCGCGGCTGGTCGCGCAGTTCCCCGTGCGCCGCGCGAGGCACGTCATAGCCGCGGCGGCACGCGTGGGCGCTGGGGGTCCCCTCGGGGAGAGGTGCCCTTCCGGCGCCGGTGAGCGAAATCCCAGGGCCCCAGACCCGCACCCGGCTTGGGTGGCGTCAGTTCCCCTGTGCCGTCTTGTCGTACGCGTCGTGCCAGGCCGCCTTCGCGCCGGAGTCGCCTATGCGGTAGACGTCGACCACCGCGCCGACGCCCACGGCCACCGACAGCACGCCCACCGCGATGCGCACCGGGAGGGTCGACCAGCGGCCGCCCTTGCCGGGAGTCTGTTCCTCCCGGGTGCGCCGCGTCGCCCACCACACGACCGTGGCCAGCACGAACAGACCCAGCGCCCACGGCAGCAGTCCGTCACCCAGTTCGGTGTGGCGGCGGACCAGGGTGTCCTCGGTGACGTGCCGCTCCAGCCACTCGCCGGCTTGGGTCGCCAGCGGCACGCTGACCAGGGCGACCAGGGCGAGCGCGGGCAGCAGTACGCCCAGCCGCCGGGCGGCCCGCGGCCACAGCGCGGCGGCCACCAGGGCGAGGGCGGTCAGCGGGACCAGGACGACGACGATGTGGACCAGCAGGACATGGGCCGGCAGGCCGTTGACGGTGCTCATGGCAAAGCGCTCCTGAGGGGATCGGGGCGCGTCAGCCTGGCACAGCAAACTCTCAGTTTTCTCTGAGGCGCGTCTCAGGCGGTCGCCGCTCCCGGGGCGGGCGGCGTCAGCTGGCTTGCCAGCCAGGTCGGGACGCCGCCCAGGAGGCGGAAGAGCCGGCCCGCCTCCTCCCGTAGCCGCGACGCCTCCGGCTCGGTCTCCGTGTCGGCCAGGGACGCGAGTGCCGGTGCCGTGCCCACCAGGTAGCCCAGCTCCTCCCTGATCCGCAGGGACTCCGCGAAGCCGTGCCGGGCCTCCGCCAACTCCCCCTCCCGCAGCGCCAGTCCGGCCAGATGCCGCCAGGTGAAGGAGAGCAGCAGCGGGTCGGCGTGGGTGGTGGCGGCCGCGTGGGCCCGGCGGTAGGCCGCCCGCGCCGCCTGCGGGGAGCGGGTCAGGTTCTCCGCCAGCAGGCCCCGGCGGAAGTCGAGGAGGGCCCGTCCCGGCGCCCCCGGAGGGATCAGCGCGGCCGCTCTGCCGAGCGCGGCCCGCGCCTCGTCGGCCCGGTCCCGCACCCCGTGCAGCGTGGCCGCGTAGGCGAGTTGGCCGCGCTCGCACGCGGCGGCGCCCCGTTCCTCGTCGGTGCGGGCCACCGCCTCCGCCGTCCGCAGCGCGTCCTCCGCCTCTCCCCAGCCGCCCTCGGTGTACAGACACCGTTCGACCATCAGCCCCGCCCGTTGCAGGGAGGACGTCGGCGTGTCCGCCGGCAGCAGTGCCGCCGCGTCGGCCCAGCAGGCCCGCGAGCGCAGCCGCCATACCGCGGTCTGGAGCGGATCGTCACCGGCGTTCGTTCCGTTCCCAGACATGGCGGAGTACGCCACGTTGCCCTCCCCTTGCACGCCGTCGAGCAGTTGAGTGGTGGCCGCATTCCAGCATCGATCACCACGCGGGGCCAAGAGGGTGGGTGAATAATTTCACAAAGTCGTGGGACGGCGAGGCCACTTGGCGCGAGCCGGTCGCACGCCCGCGTGACCTCAACTCATCCGCAATGCCAAGAAGAAATCGAGCTTGTCCTCCAGTCGGGAGAGGTCCCGGCCCGTCAACTGCTCGATCCTGCCCACGCGATAGCGCAGTGTGTTGACGTGCAGGTGGAGGCGGGTGGCGCAGCGGGTCCAGGAACCGTCGCAGTCGAGGAACGCCTCGAGGGTCGGGATCAGCTCGGCGCGGTGCCGGCGGTCGTAGTCCCGGAGGGGGTCCAGCAGGCGGGCGGTGAAGGCGCGGCGGACGTCGTCGGGGACGAAGGGGAGCAGCAGGACGTGCGAGGCCAGTTCCTGGTGGCCGGCCGCGCAGACCCGGCCGGGGCGGGCGGCGGCCACCCGGCGGGCGTGCCGGGCCTCCTCCAGGGCCCCGCGCAGCCCCTCCGCCGAGTGCACGGCCGCGCTGACGCCGAGGGTGACCCGGCCGTCGTCGTCCAGGCCGGCGGACAGGGGGTCCCGCACCGCCTTCAGGAGGGCGTCGGCGTGGATACCGGACTCCGAGCCGTCGTGCTCGGCGGCGACCGCGGGAAGCGGGACCAGGGCGATCGCCTCGTCTCCGGTGTGGGCAACCGCTATCCGGTCGGACGGCTCCGGGCCGGTGGCCAGCGGGTCGACCAGGATCTCTTCGAGCAGCGACTGCGCGACCGGGCCGCCCTCGATCTCGCCGCCCTCCCACTCGGCGCGGGCGACCACCACCTGCCAGTGCGGGGCCGCGCCGAGGCCGGGCAGCAGGACGGGCGCGGCCACTCGCAGGCGCGCGGCGATCTCCGCCGGAGCCGCGCCCGTCTGGACCAGTTCCAGCACCTCCTGGGCGAGCCGGCGCCGTACCGTACGGGCCGCGTCGCGGCGGTCGCGCTCGACGGCGATCAGCTGGGTGACGCCCTGGAGCAGGTCGAGGCGCTCGTCCTGCCAGTCGCCGGCGTCCGCCTCGACGGCCAGCAGCCAGTCCGAGAGCACGGTCTCGCGCACGTCCCGCGCGCCCTGCGGGGAGCGGCCTCCCCCAGCCGCCCCGGGGCGGTGCCCCCAGGACCGGATCGGGAAGAGGGAGTACGTCGTGGAGCCGAGGAGGACGCGGTGCGGGCCCCGGCGGCCGGTGCGGGTCGCGGCCAGGTGCTCGGCGGCCAGCTGGGCGCAGGCGTCGGCGGGCAGTGCGGGCCCGGACACCTTGGAGCCCGCGATCAGACGGCCGGTCGGGGAGAGCACCCAGGCGCGCAGGTCGAGGTCCGAGCCGAGCAGGTCCAGGACCACGTCCGGGCCGCCGCCCGCCGGGCCCGAGGTCATCATCCGGCGGTGCCGGTCGACGACGGCCGCGAGGTCCCCGGCCCGCTCGCCGCTGACCTGCCGTACGACGTGCTCGGTGATCGTTGCGAACGCCACCGACTCGTGCACCGCGAAGAGCGGGAGCCGGTTCCGGGCGCAGGCCACCACCAGGTCGTCCGGGATGTCCCCCAGCTCGGCCTCACCGGCCGCCAGCGCGGCCACCCCGGCCTGCGCGAGGAGTCGTACGAACGGCTCGGAGTCCGCGGCGTCCCGGCGCCAGGCCAGGCCCGTCAGCACCAGCTCACCGCCCGAGAGGTAGCGGCTGGGGTCACGCAGGTCCGTGGTCATCACCCCGCGCACCGCGCGGTCCAGCTCGTCCTCGCCGCCGAGCAGCCGCAGGCCCAGCGCATCGGTGTCCAGCAGTGCGCGCAGCCGCATCTCGTCGCCGCCGTTCTGTGTCTCGAAATCTACGATGAATCTTGCAGTGTCAGGGATGAGGCACCCGGCGTGCGGGGTCACGGGCCGAGATCGCGGGGTGCCTGGGCGTTTCCTGCGTTTCCACAGGAAAAGCAGGAGGTTACTGATGACCTCCGTTCATACGAATCTACAAGATGCCCGTGCTGGCCAGCCAACTCCTTCATGGTTTCGGTGACTGACCCCACTGGAGTACGGGGCGGTGTACTGGCGTCATTCCGCGTTAACAGGACATGAACGAGCCGGGCCCGCCGCACACGGATTGGCTCAATCCGCACGACTCACGAGACTTAACGAGACGGAGAAGAGAGCCGGTCATGGACTTCCTTCGCCCCGCCAGCTGGGAGGAGGCGCTCGCCGCGAAGGCCGAGCACCCCACCGCAGTGCCGATCGCGGGTGGCACCGATGTGATGGTCGAGATCAACTTCGACCACCGCCGGCCCGAGTACCTCCTCGATCTCAACCGCATCGGCGATCTCTACGAATGGGAGGTCGGCGAGGAGAGCGTACGGCTCGGCGCCTCCGTGCCGTACACCCGGATCATGGAGAACCTGCGCACCGAGCTGCCGGGCCTGGCCCTCGCCTCGCACACCGTCGCCTCCCCGCAGATCCGCAACCGCGGCGGTGTCGGCGGCAACCTCGGTACCGCCTCCCCGGCCGGTGACGCCCACCCGGCGCTGCTCGCGGCCGGCGCCGAGGTCCAGGCCGAGTCGGTGCGCGGCACCCGGCTCATCCCCGTCGACGACTTCTACACCGGCGTCAAGCGCAACGCCCTCGCGCCGGACGAGCTGATCCGCGCGGTGCACGTGAAGAAGGCCGACGGACCCCAGCAGTACTCCAAGGTCGGCACCCGCAACGCCATGGTCATCGCCGTCTGCGCCTTCGGGCTCGCCCTGCACCCGCGGACGCGGACCGTGCGGACCGGGATCGGTTCGGCCGCGCCCACGCCGGTGCGCGCGAGGACCGCCGAGGACTTCCTGAACGCGGCGCTCGACGAGGGCGGCTTCTGGGACAACGGAAAGATCATCACGCCGTCGGTCGCCAAGCAGTTCGCGGACCTGTGCGCCGCCGCCTGCAACCCGATCGACGACGTCCGGGGCACCGCGAGCTACCGCCGCCACGCGGTCGGTGTGATGGCCCGCCGGACGCTCACCTGGACCTGGGAGTCGTACCGCGGCGCCCGCCGCATCACGGAGGGAGTGGCGTAATGCGCGTCAACTTCACTGTCAACGGACGCCCGCAGGAAGCCGACGACGTCTGGGAGGGCGAGTCCTTGCTCTACGTGCTGCGCGAGCGGCTCGGTCTCCCCGGCTCCAAGAACGCCTGCGAGCAGGGGGAGTGCGGGTCCTGCACCGTCCGGCTGGACGGCGTGCCCGTGTGTTCCTGCCTGGTCGCGGCCGGTCAGGCCGAGGGCCGCGAGGTCGTCACCGTCGAGGGGCTCGCCGACTTCGCCGAGCAGCGTGAGCGCGGTACTTCCTGCGGGACCCCGCTGGACGAGGCGAAGACGTGGGCCGCCAAGGGCACCGACTCCCACACCGGCGAAGGCACCCCGCTCTCCCCGATCCAGCAGGCGTTCATCGACGCCGGCGCCGTGCAGTGCGGCTTCTGCACCCCGGGTCTGCTGGTCGCCGCCGACGAGATGCTGGAGCAGAACCCGACCCCGACCGACGCGGACATCCGCGAGGCGCTGTCCGGCAACCTGTGCCGCTGCACCGGCTACGAGAAGATCATGGACGCGGTCCGTCTCGCGGCCGCCCGGCAGGGAGAGGCGGTCTGAGCGACATGCCCACCATCGGCACTCCCACCAAGATCACCCAGGCGTCCCCGACCAAGGGCGGCGTCGGCGAGTCCACGCTCCGCCCGGACGGCACCCTCAAGGTCACCGGAGAGTTCGCCTACTCGTCCGACATGTGGCACGAGGACATGCTCTGGGGCCAGATCCTCCGGTCGACCGTCGCGCACGCGGAGATCGTCTCGATCGACACCAGCGAGGCCCTTGCCCAGCCCGGCGTCTACGCGGTCATGACCTACGACGACCTGCCGACCGAGGTGAAGAACTACGGCCTGGAGATCCAGGACACCCCGGTCCTCGCGCACGGCAAGGTACGCCACCACGGCGAACCGGTCGCGATCGTCGCCGCCGACCACCCGGAGACCGCCCGCCGCGCCGCAGCCAAGATCAAGGTCGAGTACCGCGAGCTGCCCGTCATCACCGACGAGGCCTCCGCGACCGCGCCGGACGCGATCCACATCCACGAGAACCGCGACGACCACCACATCGGCCACGTCCCGCACCCCAACATCGTGCACCGCCAGCCGATCGTCCGGGGCGACGCCGACGAGGCCGCCAAGAAGGCCGACGTCATCGTCAAGGGCGAGTACTACTTCGGCATGCAGGACCAGGCCTTCCTCGGCCCCGAGTCCGGCCTCGCGGTACCCGAGGAGGACGGTGGCGTCCACCTCTACATCGCCACCCAGTGGCTCCACTCCGACCTGCGCCAGATCGCGCCGGTGCTCGGCCTGCCCGAGGACAAGGTGCGGATGACGCTGTCCGGCGTCGGCGGCGCGTTCGGCGGCCGCGAGGACCTGTCGATGCAGATCCACGCCTGCCTGCTGGCCCTGCGCACCGGCAAGCCCGTCAAGATCGTCTACAACCGCTTCGAGTCCTTCTTCGGCCACGTCCACCGCCACCCGGCCCGCCTCTACTACGAGCACGGGGCCACCCGCGAGGGCAAGCTGACGCACGTCAAGTGCCGGATCGTGCTCGACGGCGGCGCCTACGCCTCCGCCTCCCCGGCCGTCGTCGGCAACGCCTCCTCGCTCGGCATCGGCCCCTACGTCGTCGACGACGTCGAGGTCGAGGCCATCGCCCTCTACACCAACAACCCGCCCTGCGGCGCGATGCGCGGCTTCGGCGCGGTCCAGGCGTGCTTCGCCTACGAGGCCCAGATGGACAAGGTCGCCGGGCAACTCGGCATGGATCCGGTGGAGTTCAGGAAGCTGAACGCCATGGAGCAGGGCACCCTGCTGCCCACCGGCCAGCCGGTCGACTCCCCGGCCCCGGTCGCCGAACTCCTGCGCCGGGTCAAGGCGATGCCCCTGCCGCCCGAGCAGCAGTGGCTCTCGGCCGGCGAGCAGGCCGACGTACGGCAGCTGCCCGGCGGCCTGTCCAACACCACCCACGGCGAAGGCGTCGTGCGCGGTGTCGGCTACGCGGTCGGCATCAAGAACGTCGGCTTCTCCGAGGGCTTCGACGACTACTCCACCGCCAAGGTGCGCATGGAGGTCATCGCCGGCGAGCCGGTCGCCACCGTGCACACCGCGATGGCGGAGGTCGGCCAGGGCGGTGTCACCGTCCACGCGCAGATCGCCCGCACCGAGCTGGGCGTCACCCAGGTCACCATCCACCCGGCCGACACCCAGGTGGGCAGCGCCGGTTCGACCTCGGCCTCGCGCCAGACGTACGTCACCGGTGGTGCCGTCAAGAACTCCTGCGAGCTCGTCCGCGAGAAGGTGCTGGAGCTCGGCCGCCGCAAGTTCGGTACCTACCACCCGGCCTGGGCCACCGCCGAGCTGCTGCTGGAGACCGGCAAGGTCGTCACCGACGGCGGCGAGGTGCTCGCCGACCTGGTGGACGTGCTCGGCGACGACGCGGTCGAGATCGAGGCGGAGTGGCGGCACCGGGCGACCGAGCCCTTCGACCTGCACACCGGCCAGGGCAACGGCCATGTCCAGTACAGTTTCGCCGCCCACCGCGCGGTCGTCGAGGTCGACACCGAGCTGGGCCTGGTCAAGGTGATCGAGCTCGCCTGCGCCCAGGACGTCGGCAAGGCGCTCAACCCGCTCTCCGTCATCGGCCAGATCCAGGGCGGTACGACCCAGGGCCTGGGGGTGGCGGTGATGGAGGAGATCATCGTCGACCCGAAGACGGCGAAGGTCAGGAACCCGTCCTTCACCGACTACCTGATCCCGACCATCCTCGACACGCCGACCATCCCGGTCGACGTCCTCGAACTCGCCGACGACCACGCCCCGTACGGGCTCCGTGGCATCGGCGAAGCCCCGACCCTGTCGTCGACCCCGGCCGTCCTCGCGGCGATCCGGAACGCGACGGGCCTGGAGCTGAACCGCACGCCGGTCCGACCGGAACACCTCACCGGCACCGGACCCTCCGGGGGCTGAACCGGTGAGACCTCCTGGGGGACTCCGTCCCCCAGGACCCCTGAATGTTCGCCTCGGGCCGTCCCCCGGGTCGGGCACCTCCCCAAATCCCGCCATGCGCCGAAGGCGAGCCGCGGGTGCCCCTTTGAACCTTGGGAGCAGGCCCATATGACCCAGCAGTCACTCGAGCCGAAGACCGTCGCCGAAGGCGCGGGCGAGGGAACCCGCGTCCCGGCCGGGCGGTCCTGGCTCGACCGGTACTTCCACATTTCCCTCCGGGGATCCACGGTCGCGCGTGAGGTCCGCGGCGGCGTCACCACCTTCATGGCGATGGCGTACATCCTCCTGCTCAACCCCCTGATCCTGTCCGGCAAGGACGCGGCCGGGGACACCCTCGGCCAGAAGGCGCTGATCACCGCGACCGCCTTCGCCGCGGCCTTCACCACGCTGCTGATGGGCTTCGTCGGCAAGGTGCCGCTCGCGCTCGCCGCCGGCCTCTCCGTCTCCGGCGTGCTGTCCTCGCAGGTCGCCCCACAGATGACCTGGCCGCAGGCGATGGGCATGTGCGTGCTGTACGGCGTGGTCATCATGCTCCTGGTCGTCACCGGCCTGCGCGAGATGATCATGAACTCGATCCCGCTCGCGCTCAAGCACGGCATCACCATGGGCATCGGCCTGTTCATCGCCCTCATCGGCCTCTACAAGTCCGGCTTCGTGCACCAGGGCAAGGCCACCCCGCTCACCCTCGGCCCCGCGGGCGAACTCACCGGCTGGCCGGTGCTGCTCTTCGCCGGCACCCTGCTGCTGATCTTCATGCTCCAGGCCCGGAACGTCTCCGGCGCCATCCTGATCGGCATCGTCAGCGGCACGGTGGTGGCGGCCGTGCTCAACGGCCTCGGCGTCATCGACCCCAAGCAGTGGGCGGGCGGCGCCGCCCCCGCCCTGCACGGCTCCGCCGTCTCCATGCCGGACTTCTCGCTCTTCGGGCACGTCGAGTTCGGCGGCTGGGGCAAGGTCGGCGCGATGACGGTGGCGATGATCGTCTTCACCCTGGTGCTCGCCGGGTTCTTCGACGCGATGGCCACCATCATCGGCGTCGGCACGGAGGCGAAGCTCGCCGCCGACAAGGGCCGGATGCCGGGCCTGTCCAAGGCCCTGTTCATCGACGGCGCGGGCGGCGCGATCGGAGGCGTGGCCGGCGGCTCCGGCCAGACCGTGTTCATCGAGTCGGCGACCGGCGTCGGCGAGGGTGCCCGCACCGGACTCGCCTCGGTGGTCACCGGGCTGTTCTTCGCGGCCTGCCTCTTCTTCACCCCGCTCACCGCGATCGTCCCGCAGGAGGTCGCCTCGGCCGCCCTGGTGGTCATCGGCGCGATGATGCTGATGAACGCCCGGCATGTGGACTGGGCCGACCGGGCCACCGCCATCCCGGTGTTCCTGACGGTCGTGCTGATGCCCTTCACCTACACCATCACCACCGGTGTGGCCGCCGGCGTCATCTCCTACACCGCCATCAAGGCAGCTCAGGGCAGGGCCCGCGAAGTCGGCGCGTTCATGTGGGGCCTGACAGTGATCTTCCTGGTCTATTTCGCCCTCCATCCCATAGAGAGCTGGCTCGGCGTCCACTAGACGCTCCGCCGGCGAAGCCGTGATGGGCCGGCGGTTGTCCGCGGGCCCCTCGTGGCCGGTCGCCCCGCGCGGCGGAGCCGCACACAACTGCAGACCCGCGCCCCTTCGGGGCGCCTCTCCCCCCAACGTCGTCCGAAGGAGACCGAGAGATGCTGGACATCGCCGAGGAGCTGAACCGGTGGGTCGCGGACGGCCGTGACTTCGCCGTGGCCACGGTGGTGGCGGTCGGCGGCAGCGCCCCGCGCCAGCCCGGCGCCGCCCTCGCGGTAGACGCCGACGGCACCGCCGTGGGCTCGGTCTCCGGCGGCTGTGTGGAGGGTGCCGTGTACGAGCTGTGCCGGCAGGCGCTGGAGGACGGCGACAGCGTCCTGGAGCGCTTCGGCTACAGCGACGAGGACGCCTTCGCCGTCGGCCTGACCTGTGGCGGCGTCATCGACATCCTCGTCACCCCGGTCCGGGCGGGCGACCCCGCCCGGCCGGTGGTCGAGGCCGCGCTGGCCGCCGCCGTGCGGGGGGAGGCGGCGGCCGTCGCGCGGATCGTCACCGGACCGGCCGAACTCCGCGGCCGCGCCCTGCTGGTGGACGCCGACGGCGCCTACGAGGGCGGCTTCGGAGCCCACCCCGAGCTGGATCGTACGGTGGCCGCCGAGGCCGGTGCCTTCCTGGACGCGGGCCGCACCGGCACCCTGGAGATCGGAGAGCAGGGCTCTCGCTGCGGAGCGCCGCTCACGGTGCTGGTCGAGTCCTCGGTCCCGGCACCCCGGATGATCGTCTTCGGGGCGATCGACTTCGCGTCGGCACTGGTCCGTGTCGGCAAGTTCCTCGGCTACCACGTGACGGTGTGCGACGCGCGGCCCGTCTTCGCCACCAGGCCCCGCTTCCCGGAGGCCGACGAGATCGTCGTCGAGTGGCCGCACGAGTACCTGGAGCGGACGCCGGTGGACGGCCGTACCGTCCTGTGCGTCCTCACCCACGACGCCAAGTTCGACATCCCGCTGCTCCGGCTCGCGCTGCGGCTGCCGGTGGCGTACGTCGGCGCGATGGGCTCCCGCCGCACCCACCTGGACCGCAACCGGCGGCTGCGCGAGGTCGGCGTCACCGAACTGGAGCTGGCCCGCCTCAGGTCCCCGATCGGTATGGACCTCGGCGCCCGTACGCCCGAGGAGACCGCCCTGTCGATCGCGGCCGAGATCGTCGCCAACCGCCGCGGCGGCAGCGGACTCTCCCTGACCGGCGCCCACACCCCGATCCACCACGACACGGCATCGACGCCGACGCGGCGGATCGGGTCGGTGGCCTGACTCCCCCCGGGCCAGGCCACCCCGCAGGGAGCGGAGCGCCCGGTCCGTTCCCCCGATCGTCGTACCGGTCCGGGCGCCAGGGGATGATGGAAGCGCCTTCATGGGGGTCGTACAGCGTCAGATGACGCATTCGGCGGGGGGAGTTCCGTTCTGATGCGTCTGCGGTGCAACTCTCCCGCGCCCGGGGCCCGGGCGAGGCGGCTCACTCCTCCGCCCAGCGCCGTAACCCCGCCAGATCGAGCACGACGGTGCGGCCCCGCCGGGTGGCCACCAGGCCCTCCTGCTGCATCGCCCGCAGACAGCGCACCACCGACTCCCTGGACGCCCCGGTGGCGGCGGCCAGTTCACGCTGGTTGACCTGGACGGAGACGGCACCCGGCAGGGTCTCCGGCGCGGCCGAGCCGTACTGCACGGCGAGTTTCACCAGCAGCCCGGCGACCCGGGCCCGGGTGGTGCGGGCGCCCTGTTCGGCGCGCAGCCCGTCGGAGTCCCGTAACCGGTCCACCACACTGCGCAGCACCGCCAGGCACAGCGACGGGTCCCGCTCCAGCAGCCGCAGAAAGGTGTCCGCGGCGATCACCACGCCCTCCGAGCGGCGCATCGCGGTGACCGTCGCGCCCCGGGGGCGGCCGTCGACGCAGGAGAGTTCGCCGAGGAGTTCACCGGGGCCGCGCAGAGCGAGCAGGCTGGTGTAGCCGTTGGCCGAGTCGACCGTCGCCTTCACCAGGCCGACGGTCAGCAGGACGACGGAGTCGGCCTCCTCGCCCTCCCGCATCAGCACCTCGCCGCGGACCCACCCGCGCGGGTGCCCGGTCTCCCGCAACAGCTTGACTTCCCCGGGCGAGAAGAACGCCACCTCCGAGCCTCCCGGCCGCATCGACCCACGGTGACCGTTCGGCACCGGAGGGCCACTGTCCATCGTGCGGCCGGGATCTGCCAAGGGGCGGTCGCCGGGGCGGCGCTCACGCCTTCCTGAGCAGCGCGTTGACCGCGCGCCCGAAGACCGCCCGGGAGGCCCTGCGCACCAGCGGGTCGAAGGCCGACGGCAGACCCCGCACCCGCAACTCCTCGTGCCAGATCACCCGGGTACGGCCGCCGGGCCCGGGGTGCACCTCCAGTTCGGCCCAGCCGCGTACCACCCGGCCGTGCTTGACCAGGCGGCACCTGCCGGAGCCGCCGTCCTCCGGGGGCTCCCAGACGGTCACCTCCATGGGGTCCTCGAAGGACAGCGGTCCGAGCCCGGAGCGGGCCACGAAGACCGTGCCCTCGTGGGTCGGGGGATCGGTGAGCACGGTGATCCGGGTCAGTGGGACCGCGTCGGCGTGCGCGGACCACTCCGTGAGCCGGCGCCACGCCTCCTCGATCGGCAGCGGGGCCGTGCGTTGGAGAAGGAAGGTGACCACGGGACGATCGTAGGGAATCGGCCAGGCTTCGCGGAGTGCGCACCATCCGTTCACAGGACCGACAGAAACGTCCAGGGCGGACCGGAACCGGTCCCGGGGCCGTACGATTCCTGTCAAGGGCGGGCAAACCGCCTGCCCTCACGGGGAGTTGGCCGACATGCCGTTGAAGACCTGTGACGTACTGACCACCCGGCCGTCGACGACCCCCGCGCCCGGCCGTACCTCTTCGGTGAGCGCTGGGGGTCCGCGAAGGGTGGTGGGTCGTCTTCTGACCGGACCCTGTCGGGGTGGGTGGTGGTGCCTCGCGTCGCCCCCGCCCCGACACGTTCGACCCCCCCCGTCGGCCGGCCGGCCGCCGCCTCGCCCCCGGCCACGGGATCCACCCCGGCGCCGGCGTTCGGCCGTCCTGTGCGCAACTCCGTCTAGGGAACGAGGAGTTGATCCGCGCGGGCCGGGCCACCGCACCTGGTCCGGTGGCGACCCTAGGGCCGGTACACCTTCCCGGGTTCGGCCTTGCCGGGTGCCAGCAGCTGCGGGACGGTCACGAAGACGTACCCGCGCTCCTTGAGCGCGTCGATGATCCCGGGTACGGCGGGCACGGTGCCCCGGTAGATGTCGTGCAGCAGGATGATCCCGTCCCGGGACACCTGGTCCAGCACCCGCTTCTCGATCAGCGCCGAGTCGGTGGTCAGGTAGTCCTTGGCGGTCACGCTCCACAGCACCTCGGACAGGCCCAGCTCACGGCAGATCCGGTGCACGTTCGCGTCGGTACGGCCCTGGGGCGGGCGCATCAGGGTGGGCTTGTGTCCGGTGAGCCGCTCGATCGCGTCGTCGGGCCGGGTGAGCTCCTCGCGTATCTGCCGGTCGGAGATCTCCGTGAGGATCTTGTGGTCCCAGGTGTGGCTGGCGACCTCGTGGCCCTCGGCGGCCATCCGCCGGACCAGTTCCGGGTACTTCTCGATGTGCCGCTTGCCCAGCAGGAAGAAGGTCGCCGGGACGTGCTTCTCCTTGAGGATGTCGAGCAACCGGGCCGAGTTCTCGCTGGGCCCCGCGTCGAAGGTGAGCGCGACGCACTTGGCCTCGCGGCAGTCGACGGTCCCGAACCGGGCCTGGCTCGTCTTCGCGGCGTGGCCGCGGGCGTCGGCGGGCGAGGTCGTGTCGACCTTCGCGCAGCCCGACAGGGCCAGGGCGAGCGAGACGGCGGCGGCGGTGAGGGCCGGTATGCGAAATCCGGGGGACGGCGGGAACCTGTAGGGCCGTCTTTCCCTCTTCTTGGTCGGAAGCTTGCTCCAAAGTGGCATGCCGGGACTATACACACAGTTTATAGAATATATGTACGAATTCTCCTGGTGGACTCGGTCTTCGACACCTTCCGGTGTGAGCATGGAAGAAGGGGGCCGACCCCGACCGGAGAGGACGAGCCGTGCGCTACCGGGACCGCGCCCAGGCCGGTCGCGAACTCGCGGCCGTACTGGGGAAGTTGAGCGACGAGGGCGGCCTGCCGGACCCGATCGTGCTGGCGCTGCCGCGGGGCGGTGCGGCCGTCGCCGCGGAGGTCGCGCGGGAGCTGTCGGCCCCGCTCGACGTGCTCGTCGTACGCAAGATCGGGGCCCCGCGCCACGAGGAGTTCGGCGTCGGCGCGATCGCCGGGGACGATCCGCCGCTCCTCGACCGGGCGACCCTGGCCCACCTGGGCATGAGCGAGGACTCCCTGGCCCCCGTGGTGGAACGGGAGCGGCGCGAACTGCGCCGCCGCGAGCGCCGCTACCGGCAGGGAAGGCCGGCGCCCGAGCTGCGCGGCCGTACCGTGATCGTCGTCGACGACGGCCTGGCCACCGGCTCCACCGCCCGCGCCGCCCTGCGCCACGTGCGGCGCCGAGGCCCTGCCCGGACCGTACTGGCCGTCCCCGTCGGCGCGCCCGACTCCCTCGACACGCTCGCCGCCGAGGCCGACCTCGTCGTCTGCCCGTACCGGCCGGCCGTGTTCAACGCGGTCGGCCAGTGGTACGACGACTTCGCACAACTGACGGACGCCGACGTGCTGGACGCGCTGCGCGGCGCCTGACGGGGAGGGGGCGTCGTGCCGGAACTGGCCGAGGGCGAGGCGCGTCGGCGGTTCGCCGGGGCGCGGGTGGCGCGGCTCGCCACCGTCGACGAGTCCGGCCGCCCGCATCTGGTGCCGGTCGTCTTCGCGCGCCACGGTGCCGACGGGATCGTCACCGCCGTGGACCACAAGCCCAAGACCACGCCGCGGCTCAAACGGCTGCGCAACATCGCCGCACAGCCGTCCGTGAGCCTGCTCGTGGACGAATACGACGAGAACTGGGACCACTTGTGGTGGGTCCGGGCGGACGGATACGCGCGGGTGATTCCCGCCGACGCGGCGGTCATCGAGCCGCTGTGCGAGAAATACCCGCAGTACCGGGAACGTCCGCCGAGCGGTCCGGTCATCTTCGTGACCGTCTCACACTGGACCGGCTGGCAGGCGGCTGCCCTTTAGGTGCTGAATTTCCCCATGTCAAGTCCCGAGCTGTCGGAACGTGACCCTGCCGCGCGTCGCGGGCCTACTGGAAGCACGAGCTCGACCGGAAACACCGGACAGGAAATCCGAGCTCGGTGGCACGGAAAGTGCCCTTCGCTTCAGGAGGAGAAGGAAATGATCCGCAAGATGCGCAACGCCGGTACCGAGGAAGCCCGTCCCAAGCGCCGCCTGGGTGCGGCGGCCGTCCTGGCCTCCGCGGTGGCCGTCGCCGGTGGTGTGGTCCTGCCGGCCGCGGTGGCCACGGCGGCGCCGATGCCGAAGGCGCCGGTCGCCGACGCCCACCTGTCCAAGGAACTCAAGAAGAACTGCGGCAAGAAGCCGCCGGCGCGCCATACGCAGGGCCGCGTTTACTCGTGCTGGGCCAACAACAAGCAGTACCACTGGGACGAGGAATACCACTGCTACTACTACCTCGTCGACGCGCACCGGTATTACTGGGACTGGGACCACGACTGCTATTACGTGGTCAAGAACCACCACAAGTACTACTGGGACCACCACTACGACTGCTACTACGTCGTGCAGAAGCACCACAAGTACTACTACTGGGACTCGTATCGCCAGTACAACTACTGGGAGCACAACAAGCACGAGAAGCACTGGGACCACTGGGGCAGCGACAGCTGGAAGAAGCCCGAGTGGGTGGAGAAGCACGACAAGGAACACCCGGACGACAAGGGCAAGAACAGCGAACACGGCCAGCCCCCGGCCAAGGGCCCGGACGGCACGGACACGACGGGGACCCATGAGAAGGGCCCGGACCAGGGGACGGACCACGGGACCGACGATCACGGGACGGATCAGGGGACCGATCACGGGACGGATCAGGGGACCGATCACGGGACGGATCAGGGGACCGATCACGGGACGGATCAGGGGACCGACCATGGGACGGATCAGGGGA